>JANQEB010000248.1 GCA_028278605.1 Candidatus Gastranaerophilales bacterium | reverse complement strand
ACTGATAAATACCTATGCAATTATCCCGGTGCGGTAGCAGCATGTCATGCACTGAACGGAGCCAATCCCGCACAATACGGAGAGGGCTGCAGTGATGGTAAATGCACAAAAAACTCAACAGGCTGGCGCTTACCGACAATTGATGAAGCGGCTAGATTGCGTATAGATCCCTCCACCGAAAGCAATCTTATCCCTAAAGCGATTAATAATCTTTTACTTTGCGATGGAATTATCGGAGGAGTCGGCTACGGACCGCAGCACCGCTGCGGTGAATATGGTGGCTGTCAGGGCACGGTCGATAATAAGTGCTACCCGTTCGGCATGTGGGTGTCAAAAGATTCGCCTCAGGACCCACACTACTACTACTACCAGGCTAAATGGAGAACAGTTGACTCCTATCATCCCCCCACTTATGCGCTTTCTGTCCGGTGTGCCAGGAGTTTACTTTAACAGTAAGGAGTAAAGAATAAAAACTTACGCATTTTAAAATTTATAAAAAAGAGTCGCGGCAGTGGGAGCCCAGCCTCATTCATGCCGGTTTTATCGGAAACTAACTCATTTTAGTATAACTATGAATTCAGCTTTTTTAAAAGTTTGCTGCCTGGTTTTTCAGCTGTTTTTCCTCTTTAGTATCACCAAACTGCCCTGAATAAGTCTTGACAATGTTTTCTCTTTTTCTTCTTATAAGCATATCAGTGAACGCTTCCAGTCTTGTGATAAAACCGGCTTCGCCTGTGTGTTCGTCAACAGTGAGGTTTAACAGCGGCTTAGAGTATTTCTTGGCGAATCTGGTCAGCCTCTCAATCATAATGGAATCAGGCCCGCAACCAAATGATGTCAGGGTTATAAGGCCGTCTATTTTCTTATCAACTAAATAATAACCTGCCGCGCCTGTCATTTCGTACTCATTTGCCCAGTACAAAGTAGTATCAAGTACAGGAAATCCATTTTCCATCTGCTTTAAAGTAAGGTTTTCAGGAACAAATGTCTTTACATCAAGCATTTCCAGCTTATCAAAAATTCCCATGCTGATTCTGTCATCGTACAGGTTATAGCCATGAGAGATTATAGCAACTTTTACAGGGTATTTCTTGTTATCTTCCTCGGTTTCACTTACATACCTGCCGTTAATCGCATTTTTCATTGCCTTACGGAAGCTCATACCCTCTCCCATCATTGCTGTGAAGTTGTTTTGCATTTCCCAGCCGGCTTTTGAGGCTTTTTTTATGAGTTTTTTATCAGTAATTCCAAGCGGAGCTACTGATTCATATAAATACTGGTACAGGCCCTGGTTTTTTTCTGATTTATCCAGTGTGGGCTCGATAAGAAGGAAATTTCTCTTGACAACATTTCTTACAAGGTCGGGAAGCCCTCTTATTTTTGAGCAATTATAGATTTTATGCTCAATTGACTGGTGGCTTGGGCTGAAAATAATATCAATATCTTTATTATCAATAAGATCAAGCACATGTCCCATATATATTTTTACAGGCAGGCAGGTTTCCGGCACCACGATCTCGCTGCCCATGGAAACTGTCTTTTTAGTTGTCGGAGAGGATAAAACAGGCTCTATACCCAGGTAAGTAAAGAACCCATACCAGAAAGGATAGTAATTATAGTAATTCATCGCCCTTGGTATACCGATTTTCATTATAAGTGCCTCCTTTGCGGATTATTTGCAATAATTACATTGACTCTGCCAGAGTAAAACTCTTGTCTTTCTTATGCTTATTTCGTCTCAAAAGATCAATAAACGCTTCCAGCCTGGTTATTAAACCGGCTTTACCTGTGTGTTCATCCATAAAAAGAGAAATAACGGGAATTTCTTCTTTACTGCTTATATGAGGAAGAATGCACTGACTTATGATCTCCGGAATACAGTTGAACGGGCCTATATGCACCACGCCGTCAATATTCTTTTTAGCTGCAAGTACTGTATCGCCTATGCTTTCAACGCATTCACCGCCTACAACTCTTGTCATATAACGCTTTGCATTTTTGACGGCACGTTCTTTGTGTGTTTCATTTTTTCTTAACCACTTTGGGGTCAGGGACTGGTTAATCCAGTCAGAGAGCATTATCTGCCGGTCAACTTCCACACCCATGCGGCCGATTTCTCTTTCAATATCCATATTTACAAAAGGATCAAGAAGAACAAAAAATTCCCCTGTGAGGTAAATTTTTAAAATTTCTTTACTTTTATCAATATATATTTGTTTATACTCTGACATTGTACGATTAACGGCTTGTGTAATTTCCCCGGTGTTTTGGGCCTGGTGAATACGGTTTGTGCCCTTGATGTAAATTTTTTCTGCTGCCCCGAAGTTTTTTTCTCTTGGTCTTAGATAATGTAATTCTCTTTCAATTTTATCTAATGCATCAAATTTGGCAAGACAAATTTTTAACCCCCTGACTGCCCTGGTTATGCTCTTATTACCTGTTGCCCTGCTGAATTTATTGATAACTTCTCCTGATTGCCCTTTGTACATATCAAATACGATCATCTCAAAGTCATATCCAAGCTCTTTAAGCTTCATTTCAGCCATTTTGGCGTAGTTACCAAGGCGGCATGTACCGGGGGCCTGGAACATAAGAAGCGTGTTCGCGCCATTTTCCAGCGCCTGGAAATAGTTTCCCAGATTCATTTTATAAGGAAGGCACATTGTTTCCGGGCTGTACCTTGTCCCGATAGATAAAGTCTGCTTGTTATTAGGGGGAGGAAGAATTATATTTGCTCCCATCTCTTTCAGGACTGCACAAACAGGGATATGAATATTGCCCATCCTTGGGAAAGAAACGATTTTCTCTTTTAAAGTTTTATTTCCGGGCATCTGTCAGGCCTTTGTCTTCTCCCTGCAGTTCCTCGGAAATCTTCTCCAGGGCGCTGAAGTCCTTGCCGCAATTGCATCCGCCTGCCTGTTCACAACCCCCATGGATTCCGCCTGCCGGGACCTTGCTGCTGCAAAGCACCTGTCTGTCGTGATAATACTCGCCAGGCAACGGGAACATTGTCATATAGTAGTCCATTGCCCAGTTTTTATCCATTAATTCCTTGACTTCACAGGAATAATTATCGATTTCTTTCTTGATCTCCGGTTTTGTCAGGTAATCTGCGGCCCCTTTATGAGTTTCATAGGGAGAAAACCTCTCATAATATGCCCTGAGAACATCAGGCCTGTCAACGATCATACAGGGGCGCAGCATATTCCCGTCATAAGGAATTGCCTTCCTGATTGCGCTCATAAACGGGCTGGCAAGCGCTTCTGTCAGCGTGGAATTCTTTACATTATGTGTTGCAAGGTGCACAAAAGCGCAGGGTTCCACGTCGCCAAGGCTGTTTATGTGAATATATTGTCTTCCTCCGGCAATACAGCCCATCATTTCCGGGCCGTCTCCCCAGAAGTCTACTGTCATCATTGGAAGAGTGTTTCTTGCATTGTACACATTCTGTTTAATCAGTTCTCTTTGCTCGGCTGTGGGCATTAAAGTCGGGTCAGGGTCTGCCCCTACCGGGACATAATGGAAAACCCACGTCCACAGGCTGCCTTTATCGCTGAGCATCTTCATGTATTCATCGGAAACAACATCGTCTGCGTTTTGTTTTGTGGCGGTTATGCTTGCGCCGAAGAAAATTCCGGCTTCCTTAAGAAGGTCCATTTTCTCCATAATTGTATTAAACGAACCTTTGCCCCTGACCATGTCATTTTGCTCCTCCCAACCATTTAAGCTGAACATCGGGGCCACGTTTCCGAGTTTTTTCATTCTGTTTACCGTGTCTTTTGTGATTAAAGAGCCGTTTGTGTATACAAAAAATATGCAGTCGGGATATTGTTCTATTAGCTCAAAAAAGTCCTTCCTGATAAAGGGTTCGCCGCCTACAATGAACATCATGTAGATGCCCATTTCGTTTACAGCTTCATCAAGTACTTTTTTCCATTGCTCAAGGGTTAAATCTTCTTTTATCTCATAGTTATGCGCCCAACAGCCTGCGCAGCTGTAGTTGCATTTCTGGGTAATGCTGGCAAGCAATACTGTTGGAGGGAAAAATCCGTTCTTTTCATTAAACTTAGACCTTTTAGTTAAATTATCTCCATAATAGCCATGTACAAAGAAATTTAGCAGGAATTTATTCCTGCAATGCGGGTCAAGTTCGTTAATTATCTTTTGCCACCAGGCAAGATGAGCATGTTCAGTTTCAAATAACCACCTCATCCTTCTGGCATGCCTTGCTCCGCCTTCTGAGCCGGCTATTTTTTCAAATATTTTTGCAAGGGTAATAAGGTTTTTTTTGCCGGAGGTGCCTATAAGGTTAAGAACCTGCCCTATGACGAATTCTTTTCCCAGGTTTTTTATAGTGTCTATGTAGCCGGTACGGGACTTCCACATTGCTTTTTGCGGCAGGACTCTCATTTATAATTCTCCTTTATTTAGACTTGAATAAATACGAAAAAAATCTGCTTACTGATTTTTTTCGGCGTTCAAAACACCTTCCTACAGCAAGTTTTTACCAGTATGCATAAATTAAATCAATTGCTCCAAAAGATTAGCCATGTTGTAGGGCCGGATAGACGAATTTTAGTTCCCTGTTTAATTAATTGTGCCGTACTGTCTCATAGACTCCCGGATAAACACCATAAATGCAAAATTTTTTGCCTTACAATAGAGGTATTCATCTGCAAAAATTTTTCAAAATCGCCTGCCACGCCCTTTCTTAATATAAAAATCCGGTTTAAATTGAGCCCAGGTAATTTCTAAGGCTTTTTACGCCCCTGTTGTTTCTGCAGAGTCTTTTTAGTTTACTGATAGCCCTGTTTTCAATCTGCCTGATCCTTTCTCTTGAAACGCCATATCTTGAGCCGATTTCCTCAAGGGTTTTTTTGTTGCCGTCATCGTCCAGTCCAAAGCGCATGATCAGGACATCTCTTTCTTTTGGGCTTAACTGCTCAAGAATTTTCCTGATTTCGCTAAAGAGGTTTTCCTGGGTAACCTTGTCATCAGGCGATGAAGAAGAATCATCCACTAAAAAGTCGCCTATTCTTGTTGCTTCTTCCTTTTTATTAAGAGGGGTTTCAAGGCTGATTGTTGACTGGGCTGATTTCATTACAGCCCTGAGTTTTGATACGGGAATGTCAATTCTCTCTGCTATCTCTTCTTTTGTCGGTTTTCTATTCAGTTCATTGGTCAGGTCGTGTGTGGCTTTTCTTATTTTGCCTATGGTCTCTATCATATGCACAGGAAGCCTGATTGTCCTTGATTTGTCAGCTATTCCCCTGGTTATTGCCTGCTGGATCCACCAGGTCGCATATGTGCTGAATTTATAACCTCTTTCATAATCAAATTTTTCGGCTGCCTTGATTAACCCCATGTTGCCTTCCTGGATTAAGTCAAGAAAAGAGAGGCCCCTGCCTATATATTTTTTTGCTATGCTCACTACCAATCTTAAATTAGCGTTTACAAGCTTCTCTTTTGCCGGTTTACAGTTTTCTTTCTGGATTTTTTTGGCTAAACCCAATTCTTCTTCACTGTTTAAAAGAGGAATCCTGCCTATTTGCTGGAGATAAATTTTAACCGCGTCATCAGTCGATGAAGACTCCATTTCCCTTTGTTGGGGGCGGTTTTCCTGGAGTTCAAGATCATCAATGTCAAAATCACGCGAGTCATCCAGTTCATGCTCAACGTTATCTTCTTCCATGGTTTCATCTTTTGGGTCTTCAAGGTTTTTTTCTATCATATCTCTGTGTTTATCTCCGGCTGGAACTGCTGTTTTTCTTTCTTTTGCCGTTTTCATTACATTTTCCCCTTTTTACTATTCTATTATAAATTTCGATAATAATATACCTCATATGACTGAATTTTTAATTAATGTATGCAAAGGCTTAAGTCCGGGCTTTTAGCAGGATTTATTTAACAAACCGTTTACTATACATATTGTTGAAGTTAAATATTAACACTTATGTTTTATTTTTTGAAATCCGCTGCCTGACTATTTCGTAAATTAATATACTGGCTGAGTTTGCTACATTTAGTGAATTAACATTATTTCGCATTGGTATGCTAACCAGTATGTCGCAGTTTTTCCTGACCAGAGGGCTTATACCCCGGTCTTCTCCACCCATGACCAGGGCGCAATTCATGTTATAGTCCTGCTCAAAGTATTGTCTTTCACAGCAGGCTTCTGCTCCTATTATCCAGAAATTGCTCTCTTTAAGCTTCTCTATGGCAGAGGAAATATTACTCACCTGGGCTATTGGGACCAATTCCGCTGTTCCCGCGCTTGATTTTTCAACTGCAGAAGTTACCGGTGATGAACGTCTTTTGGCAATAACTATTGCATCAACCCCGGCTGCTGCGGCCGTTCTTATAATTGACCCGAAGTTATTTGGATCTTCTACATTATCCAGTATGAGTACTAATGCGTTAGTTTTACTCTTTAATTTTGCCAGTAAATCATTAAATTCAGCATACTCTATAGGCGAAACAGAGGCTGCTATTCCCTGATGCACTCCGCCTGTCAGTTTATCCAGCTTATCACGGGGGGTTTCCTGTACGTTTATTTTGTATTGCCTTGCCCGGGCAAGGATTTTTTTTGTTTTTTCGTCGTATCTGATACCTTTGGCAACAAAAATTTTATTAATTCTTTTTCTGTTTCTCTCAAGAAGTGAACTTACCGGGTTTTTACCGTATATGATTTCCGGGGATTCCATGGTTAATTTCCTGTTTTGTTTATGGTCTGTCTTTAGTATACAGGGATTTAACAAAGTAGAAAGCCCCTTTTTTAGATAAGGGGCTTTTATTTCAAGAAGTTTTTTTGCTCTTTAGAACACAGGTAAACTTCAAACTTCGTTATAATTTATTTAATATTCTTCTTATATTAAATAAATTAAAAGCATTTTTTTCCTTTTTTTGACTAAATTTTATTCAAATTGATACATTTCTTTATAATTTTCTATAGATTTTAAGTTATTTAGATATATTTTTCAATACTTGATTGTAAATTTTGCTTTTGCATGAGCCCTACCAGTCTTTCAACAGCCTCGCCTTTGTTAAATATAAGAAGGCTGGGGATTCCGCTTATGCTATACTCCTGTGCTGTGCGTACATTTTCGTCTGTATTGATTTTTACTACTTTAATTTTTCCTTTATATTCCTCTGCAATCTCGTCAATTACAGGAGCGATTTTTCTGCAAGGACCGCACCATGGCGCCCAGAAATCAACGAGTACAGGAATGTCAGATTGCTTTACCTCCTGCTCGAAGCTTGCGTCATCTACCTTTATTGTGTTGGACATGAAGATCTCCTCAAAATACAAATTTTATTCGAGTTATTATTGTATTATAAAATAATATATTACTATGACAAGATAAA
The DNA here is from genome assembly GCA_028278605.1 of Candidatus Gastranaerophilales bacterium. GTDB lineage: Bacteria > Cyanobacteriota > Vampirovibrionia > Gastranaerophilales > UBA9971 > JANQEB01. The sequence goes on along the minus strand of JANQEB010000248.1, from coordinate 19,247 downwards.
CCTGAATAAAAACTTTAGTTAAAATGCAAAAAATTCTTACAAAATTTAAAAGCTTTGAACTTACCGTACTTGATAAATACCTTCTAAAACAACTCCTGGCAACGTTTTTTCCCGGAATTGTCGTCTTTACTTCGCTGGTTTTTGCATCTGACCAGTTTTTGTATTTAGTAAAACAAATTTCTAATTACGGGATCCCGTTTAAAGTGGCGTTTCTTGCGGTTCTGCTGCAAATGCCGTATATAATTGTTTTTACGATTCCCATGGCGATTTTACTTGCTACTATTCTTACCTTTAACAGGTTCAACACTAATAACGAAATTACAGTTATGAGGGCATGCGGCATAAGTCTGAAAAGACTGGCCATGCCGGTTTTGGTTTTTAGTTTTACCGCGGCAATGTGCAGTTTCCTCATAAATGAATTCGTTGTTCCCGCAGCAAACACCCAGGCCAGAAACCTTATGCTATGGGCCTTAATGCAAAAAAACCTGCCTAATGAAAAAACAAACTTTTCTTTTAAGGAGTTTGACGTAAACAAACGGTTAAAAAGGTTATTCTACATAAGCAAGTATAAAAACAGAAAACTCGAAGGCGTAACTGTCCTGGATTTATCCAGAAATGACATAATCCAGGTTCTTCAGGCAAAACGGGCTGAAGCTATGGCGGAAAAATGGAAGTTCTACGACGCTGTTAACTATACAATTTCCCAAAACGGCAAAATTATGAATACTGCCGTATTTGGCGAGTCTGCCATGAATACAGTTTTTAACCTGAATAAGATTAAAAAACTTCATAAAGCAACAGAGCTAAGCTATTTTGACCTGGTTAAATATATAGAAAAACTCAAAGCTGACGGTAAGGATAACCGCCGGCTCTCCAAGTTAAAAATAATGCTGTATGAAAAAATTTCCCTGCCGGCAACATGTTTTTTAATATCCCTCATCGGGATACCGCTGGCTATAACTCCGCCCAGGGCCAGGTTTAACCGGGGGTTGCTGTTTAGCATTTTAGTTATTTTTCTTTACTATATTTTAAGGGCAGTATCAACTTCCCTTGGGGAAGCCCGGGTGCTTGAGCCTGTGTTTGCAGCGTGGATTCCTAATATAATCGTTTTTGTAGCAGGCTGCTGGCTTTTTTACAGAAAAGAATTTTTGACCGGGAAATAAAAATTCCTTCCGGTCACGGAAGGAATTTTTTATATCTTTAAATAAGGAATTTTTATTTAGTTAAGAAGGGAGTCTATAGCCACGTTGTCAACTTCACCGCTTTCGGCTCTAAAGTTACCTAAACCTTTTGGACTCCAGCTTCCGTTAGCGTTTGCAGGGTTAACAGTATTATCTCTTACTATAAGATAGTAAAGGTCTGTGTAAGAGCCTATACTGGCAGCTTTGTTTGCTCCGCTATTTCCGTTAATGTCAACTTCAATAATACAATTAGCTGAATCCGGATCATCAGTATCATTATCTCCACAACGATTAGGATGATCAGTACCATCTACAGCTTTATGGAATGAGTATATCATTCCGTCTGCTGTTACAAATGAGTTATCTGCAGAGTCATCCAATACTTTCATATAGTCTTTGAATAAACCTTCAAGCTCTGCTGTATTGTTTACAGATGAACCGCTAACACCGTTTTCCGCTATGGACATTGCAAGAACCTGGTTTGTAATTGATATAGCTTTTCTTACAGCTGTTTTTGCCTGTTTTTCTCCTGAACTCTGGATAATGGTTGGAATTGTTAATGCTGCTACCACTCCGATAACTGCAAGGGTAACCAGCACCTCTGCCAGTGTAAAACCTCTTTTGTTTTTCATAAGAAATTTTTCCTTTCCTTTATTTAGTATATTTCCACTTATACCTATTGCTTTTGTTAAAAACTATAAAACAATTTTTAATAAATCACAAGTTTTTTGAATATATTTTGCAGGTTGTTTTTATTTTTTTACAAAACTTATTCTATTAAAAGCATTATAAAGGATTTACATTCTTTTTGGTAGGTTTTATTTCGGAATTTCCAAAAATTTATGCCGCTTTAAGAATTTATTTATCATATTTATTCTTGAATCTTTCAATATAGCCTTACATACAGGCTAGTTAGCATTAGAAATAAAAGTTAATAATATGATAAAACCGACATGAATGAGGCTATGCTCCCGCTGGTAAAGCCGTATCTTCCCTAAAACTTCACACAATCTTCGTATGGGCGTTTTAAGGAATTTTGAACCAGTCATTGAGGTTATTTAGCAATTCGAGTTAATAAGAAAAATATTAACAAATGTATCAATTATTTAAAATTTGGCTAAATTTAATAAAGTAATCCTGACAGGCATCCGACAACTTATATGTAAGCACAATATAGGGATAGCCAGAATTAAGGGGTACTTCATGCAAAATTATATAAGAGAGCCGGGTACAAATATATCTGAATCAGTTCTTTTCCTCTTAAGGGGAGCCAAAAAAAGAAGATCAATGGCAGTTGCCAAGGCAAAGATGATTCAGGGACAGTTAGGAGTAGTACCGCGCTTGGTTGCGGTGAAGTGAGAGTACAGATCTGGGGTAAGTTTATTTTTCAGTGAATCTGCCTTTTGGCAGATTTTTTATTGCTTTTTATATAAAGCGATACAGGCTCTTAATCTTTCCGTGTTTGCTTATCACCCTTTATAAGGACCAGCACTTCGTCTTTTCCGACCATTTTCAGGTTGTTTCTGGCAAGTTCTTCTATGCCTTTATGTGAGGAATAAACTTTTAGCTGGGTTTTTAGCTTATTATTTTTTTCAATTGAATTTTTATTAAGCTCTTCGAGTTTGTCTATCTGCCTGTTAAGCACAATAAATTTTGTGAAATTGTACAAAGAGCCATACATAAACTGTAAAAGACATACAGACAAAACTATAGTAAGGCAAAAATAATATACCCTTTTCCGGTATATTTTTCTTATTTGTTTTTTTTGATTGCCGGAATTTGTCATTGAGCTCTTTTTTGCCGTAAAAGTAATAAGCCGGTGATTCATGCCTGTTTTTTTAATTGTAGTTAAGGATAAAATTTATGTCCAGTTATTATTTTGTTAAAGTTTTATTAAAAAAGTGTCAAATTTTTTCTTTACGTGTTTTTATCATGTAGGTTATTTACAATAATCCGGGGATTTAGTATAATAAAATCCTCAAAAAACGGAGGTTGAAGAGATGTCCCTAGTATCCAGTTTTATGGGTTTACAGCTTAATAGCCTAAGAGCAAGTGATTCAGAATTTGGCATGTTAAAATCTTCAGAAAGAATGTTTAACCGTGTAAGTACCGCCGGGGCTAACCCAAGTTTTGGAAGAGCCAATCTTGGATTACTGCATGCCCGTGAAAACAATGATATTGCAAACATGCAACAGCTTAGTCTTCTGAGAAAAATCTCCATGGCTATGGCAGAATCAAACGAAAAAATGGCTAATGATGCAGCTAAACGATTTAATATTCTTGCTTAAATAATAATAGCCAAACAAAAGAGCTTTTCTCAAGTCCGGGAAAAGCTCTTTTTAGTTATAAAATTTACGGCTAATTAAATGGCTCTGAGGGCAGATTATATTAAAATATAAATTTTGCTAAAAAAAATTTGATCAAAAAGGCAATTTTTTCTTTTTATGTGTTTTCTATAAACAGAAAAAAATACAACTTTAACAGTTAAAGAAAGTAGATAGCTTTGAACATTAACAGCAACAACTTTATAACTCAAGAAAATAGTGCTTTTGCAGGGAACCAAAATAGAAAAAATCCCTCTTTTAAGGGATTCATGGCTCATCCTGCGATTAACGGCACTGTTACATATTTGCAAAGTAGTGAAATAATTGGGCCTACAGTTGTTGATGTGGCGTCAATGATTACCCCAAGGACCATCATTGACTCTACAAGAAGCCCGGAAGCCGGGGTAGAAACGTTCAGGCGGGAAGCCTCATCCACAGCTAACGTATTTCTTTTGCCCGGGATATACGCCCTTGGAATGGGCTGGTTATTAAATAACTTCAGGAAAAACAAAGCTCCAAACCTTGCTATAGACAACGGCTCAATTGATGCCCTGAAAACAGCCTGGAACAACTCAGGAAACGTTGATGACTATGCAAAAAATATTATAGAAAACCTTAGAGGTGCAGTTGGAACCGAAGAGGCCAGAGCTTTACCCCGGGATAAAACCGGGAAATTGTCAGAAGACCTGGCTAAAGCAATTAAAGAAAAGTCTTTACATAAATTAAAAGCTGTAGAAGAAGATGCCATTAAAGCCCTGGGAGCAGAAAAGAGTATAACACTGCACGGTACCGGGACAAACATGAGTACCCTGTTTAAAAATGCGGCAAAGATGCACGAAAATGTATTTAACAAGTTTGGTCACGAGGCCCTTCATGACGTAATAGAAGGCATGAAGAATTTAAATGTCCAAAAGACCTGGCTGGGCCTTGGTATTGCTGCGGGAATAGCTCTTGGCATTCAGTATACCAACAGGTACCTCACAAAACTAAAAACAGGCACAGATGCTTTTGTCGGACTTCCCCACTATGATGAACTTAAAGACAAAAGTGAGTCTGAGAACGCACCGGAAGATAAAAAGAAAAACGGCATTGGGCTGTTTGCAGGAAAAGTAGCAGCTTCAATACTTATGGCTTATATGGTTGGGGCAAGTATTTCAGAAACAAAGCACCCGATAAAAGCCTTTAAAATATTTGGTAACATTCCGGAACTCTATAAAAAACTTGAGTTCAAGGGCAAAATACCTACTATGAACCAGTTAAAAGTTCTTATCGGCACAACTTTTGTCGGACGTTATTTTGCCGCCACCGATGGAAACGAGTTAAGAGAATCCACTTTTAGAGATACACTGACTTACCTTAACCTGCTTATTATCGGCGGATTAATAAGCAGCGGTACAGCATTTGCGCTTGCATTGAAAAACAAGTTAAATCCGAGTCTTTTATTTAATGGTCCAAAACTTGAGAAAGAAGGCTTCTGGGGCAATATTTCCACTATACTTAATAAAATGAGCCAGAAATCAATGGCGGAAATAGAAGTTTTAAAAGAAGCTGACACAACAAAAAATATTCTCAAAGGAATACATAATAAATCCTATATTACCGGTATAGTTTCATCATGCCTTGCGCTTGGCCTGGTTACCCCGTGGTTAAATAAACACATCACAAACAAATTAGTTAATAAAAAAGAAGAGCAGCCTCAAAATAGTAATACCGATGGGCATAAATCAGTATCCACCACTCAAACCGGTAACTTTAACCGGAACATGAAGGTTGTGCAAAGTGTGCTGGGCGATTTTGGCAGTTCACCGGGCGATGGGGTAAAACGTGCTGTAACTAAAGAGTTTGTCTACAGTCAATTTTTTGCAAGTTAATACTTAATTATTAGACTTTTTAGGCATAAAAGTCCAGCTTAACAGTGTTATCCTTCATGCTAAAAAAAGAAGGAAACATTTAAATGGCACATACAATAATGAAAGAAATTTATGATAGTGAAAAGAAAAAGTACATTAAGTGTGAAATCCTTGTGCTGGACGAAGAAGAAGACCTGCCTGAGGGCACTGACCGAAGGGAAATTGTTTTAAGCTGTGTTGAGAGTGAAACACCGTTTACTGAAATTAGCGATGAGTTCACCGCGGATGTTGGTGATGCTTTCCCGGAGACCGAGCTTATAGACCAATACGAAGATTTTGATAACAGGCAGGGTTAATCAAAAGGGGCCGGGTGTAGTGTTGTAAAGCAAAAACTTTAGCTAATTTTAGTATAATATAAATTATTCGTTCTGCTTTTATTTAATTTACTTTTATATAAAATTTGAATATAATTGCAAGTATTGTTTAGAAAAAATTTGTATTTTTTTTAAGATTGTTTGAATAATTTTAGCCTTTTTTGTAAAAACTAGATAAGTACAATATGTGTCTACTGGCTGTAGACCATAGTTATTCATTAGCATTAATCTTAAATTTATGGAAAAAGATATTTTAAAAAAATTTGCTGAACGTCTAAAGGAGTTACGTGAAGAAAAAGGAATATCTCAGGAAGAACTAGCTCTTAAAGGCAATATTGACAGGACATATATAGGTAGAATCGAAAGATGCGACAGAAACCCGTCATTAATGATTCTATATAAGATTGCTATTGCCTTTGAGATGGAATTATCTGAACTTTTAAATTTTTAAATATACCCTGATTTTATATTTATTTTTGACATAAACACTACAGCTCTTTAGAAGAAAGGTTGTAGTTTTTATACTAAAATGAGTAGTACTATTGTTAAGAATTGCTAAGTTTTGATAATCCTGTCTATATTCCTGTACTGGATAGCTTCGGCAATGTGTGAAGATGCTATGTTTTCACTTTGTTTTAAGTCAGCAATGGTCCTTGCCAGCTTAAGAATCCTGTCATAAGACCTGCCGGATAAGTTAAACCTTGTTATTGCCGTTTTTAATAACTCCTCGGAGGCTGTATCAAGCTCACAGTATTTTTTAACCAGCTTAGGAGACATCTGGGAGTTAGAAACAATATTTTCACCTTCAAACCTCTTTACCTGGACCTGCCTGGCTTTAACAACCCGTTTTCTTATATCAGCAGAACTTTCACCTGATGTTTTTTTATTTAAAAGCTCTTCTTCAGAGAGTCTTGCCACTTCTATCTGTAAGTCAATCCTGTCCAGCAAGGGCCCTGAGAGCCTTGACCAGTATCGTTTTATTTGAAAATCTGAACATATGCATGCTTTTTTTGTATCCCCAAAATACCCGCAAGGGCATGGATTCATTGCAGCCACGAGCATGAAATCTGCCGGGTATTTAATGCTCATCTGGGCGCGGCTAATTGTTACAACGCCGTCTTCAAGAGGCTGGCGCAGGACTTCGAGCACCTGGCGGGGAAACTCAACTACTTCATCAAGAAAAAGCAGCCCCCTATGAGCAAGGCTGATTTCGCCCGGCCTGGGATTAGCCCCGCCGCCTATGATCCCAACAGAAGACGCTGAATGGTGAGGAGACCTGAACGGCCTTGCGGAAACAAGCGGCTGGTCTTTTTCCAGCAAACCTGAGATGCTGTATATTTTGGTTAATTCCATTGCCTCTGAATATTCAAGAGGAGGCAGGATCCGGGAAAAACACTTGGCCAGAAGTGTTTTTCCTGAACCCGGAGAACCTGCCATCAGGATATTATGTCCGCCTGCCGCTGCAATTTCCAGGGCCCGCTTTGCTTTTTCCTGACCTTTTACATCCTTAAAATCGTAAACAGGAGGTTCGGAAGTGAGCCTGTTCAGGTACCGGTGAACATCTACAACGTAGGGCTTTATCCGGAAGTCTGAAATCCGGGACGGGTTAAGAAAATTCACTACATCAACAAGGTTTTTTGCCGGATAAACCTCCACATTCTCAGCAAGTGCAGCTTCATTTGCATTTTCATACGGGACTATTACCCGTTTAATTCCATCTTCTGCAAGGCTGATAACTGTCGGCAAAATACCGTTAACCGGCCTTATATTACCATCAAGGGATAATTCACCTACAAAACCTGTGTCATCCAGCTTTTCAACCGCGATTTCTCCGGAAGAAATAAGCACTCCCACTGCCATAGGCAGGTCAAACCCTGATCCTTCTTTTCTTACATCTGCCGGGGCAAGGTTTATGACTATTTTTTTTGTGGGAAAAACATACCCTGAGTTTTTTATGGCGGAGCGAATTCTTTCTTTTGCCTCTGAAACAGCAGTATCAGGGAGTCCAACTATGGTAACGCCGGGAATTGTAGCAGATATATCAGTTTCTACAGTAATTTTATAGCCTTCAATCCCTGTTGTTGCTCCTGTGTATACGTATGAAATCATTATTTAAGCCGTTTTTCCCGTTACAGTAAATATCAAAAACATTTTTTCTTACGGCTTTAACCCGTAAAACCAGCTTTAGAGTAGTATGATCGGAGAAATTCCCCGGTCGCTTATTAAAAACATTTTATAAAAAAATACTAATATTGTATAATCTGGAATGTTAACTATTAAATTACTACATAAATTTTTTATTTAAAGGAAATTGTGAATGGTTGACCTGGAAGACCTCGTAGAAACGTATAAACAGAAGATTGCTGCCGATAACGGCGAGAAGTACAAAAATGAGGTTATCGAGCCCCGGCTGACCGAGATTTTTAACAGGGACTTTGCGGCAATTTTCAACAATATTATTGATATAATAAACAGTAAAGTAAATTCAACTGTGATAAACTTTAAACCGGAGGGAAAAAACAGGTTTTCAATTGAGGGAAAATTTCATAGAATAATATTCCAGAAAGGAAAAACCGAAATTATCGGCAACATGGCCGGTGTTAACATTATTCCCCTGTGTATATGGAAAGGAGTAACAAAGCATTTAGGGCCGATAGCATTTGTAAAAGACCTTGAATCAGATAAAATAGAATGGGATTTGCCTGTAAACTCCACTGAGGACTATGTAAAAAGTATTTTAGGAAAACTGGCTGAGGATGAAGACTTTTACATGTAAAATTTTAGGGAAAACAGCTTGAGAACCGGGATAAGATATGTTTATAGAAAAAATTGAACAAAACATAATTAAAGTAAATTTCTACGCAAATGAGGACGAACTCTACATAGGCGACCTTCTTAAAGTAGTTTCGCCTGGCAAAAAAGGCGTTATATCACAGGTAATAAAAATTGAAACGCCTGAAAATAATCAAAATTACAATACAGCGACTTCTAAAATACTTTTTACGGTTGATACTGCCGGCAAACTGGGGCAATGGCATGGTAATGTTCCGGGAAATGACTTTGTGGTAAGCAAAGTCCCTCCAAAAGAAGTCCAGTCAATCACAAAAACAGGTGATGTCCCGAACTCAGCGCTTTCCGGCAAACAGTCATGCTGCCCGGAAACTATTGTTAATATAGAGGCTTCCTTTCTTGAAAATCCCACTGTTATTGTTGCAGATAAAGAAACACAAAAAAATAACCTTTTAGAACTTCTGGCTGTTAATTTATCCGAAAAAAACGCCAAAGTTGTTCTTATAGACTATAACGGGGAGTTTTTTGAAGACGGGGATGCGCTGGTCTTAAAAGCAGGAAAAGATGTTAAATTGCCGTTTGACCTTAACGGGATTGAAAACCTCTATAACAAAGCTTTATCAGGGGTTTCCGGTGAGATCAGGGCGAGTATAGAAAATATTTTTTCCGAGATTGAGGATTATTTAACCTCTAAAAAAGTCAGTTTTCTGCCGTTTAAGTTTTTTGTAGACGCTGTAAACGCTGAAAGCGAGGCAAACAGTATGCCTGAGCTTGACCTGTTAAGTAACAGCCTGGGCAGGCTTCATAAAAAAGGTATTTTTGCGGACGGGCAAAAAGAAATAATAAATTTATTCAATTCACTTAATGATAATAACCTGGTAATTCTTGATTTGTCAGGCATAGACAATGAATGGAAGCCGTTTTTCATTGATTTTATCATCAGGCTGAACAAGGAAAACCTGAAAAGGAAGTTTTTCCTTTTAATGGACTTGGACAGGTATAAAGCGCCTGATGTTCTTGAAAAAATATTTAACCGGGCAGTTAAAAGCGGGATCAGGCCAATTGTTTCAATTGGCCATGAATCTGAGCTTGCTCTGAAAGTTCTTTCCGAGATTGAGAACTCTTTTGTGTTTGCCCCGCAAAATGGGTCCAAACTGCTGAATTTAACCCCGTATCTAACCAGGTTAGGGCTTTATGATATTTTGGCCTGCGGGAAAATAACTAATCACGTACCTTTATATATGAACCTGCCTGTTTTTGAGGAACCTGCAGAAGGGTTTTTCAGCGCCCGGGAAATTTCAGACCCGGTAGAAATTGAGCTTGATAAGCCGTTTATACCGCCAAAAACAGCAAAAGCGCCCGAAGAAGTTTTTGAAGTACAGCAGGTTGTTTCTGAGCATGAGGAGTTTGAAACCCGGAGTGTAACTTATGATTACCGGGAAGAACCGGCCCGGGAGGTTCAGCAGGAGGAAGAATTTGCTCCACTGGAAGAAACTCAGGAGTGTGATTATGAGGAACCTGGGGCTCAGGAGTTTTCCAGGGAAGAAATTTATGAAGAAGAGTGCCATGAAAGCGATGAGCAGGATAGTACCGAAGAAGAAGAAAGTTATGCCGCTGAATACTCCCCGCTAAAAGATATGGAGCCTGAAGAAACTTATTTTCAGGAAGATAAAGAGGAGGATTCAGGCCCGGATTTTGATTTAGATGTTGATGATCAGGACTCTGAGTATGCAAAAGAAGACCAGCAAGGCGAAGCTTATGATGAAGAAGATGATGAAGACGCTTATTATGCTTCAACAGAGGAGTTTCAGGATGAAAGCGCGCTTGATTATGTAAGCGGGGAAGAGACTGAAGAGGACGAAGAGGCTTATGATGAGGGTGAACTTGATTATGTAGGCGACGAGGAAGATTATTCAGAACAGGAATATGCCGAAGAAGAAGTTAATATTTCCCAGCCTGCGGACTCGGAGGCTGAACAGGAGTTTTCCGACGATGACCTGAGAAGTTTCATGGATTACGATGAAAATGAAACTGACCGGGCTGAAGAGGATGAAGATGCTTACTATGAGTCAAATGAAAATTTTCAGGATGATAGCGTTCTTGATTATGCTGAAGCTGAGTCCGGTGTTGAACCTGAGCAGGAGTATGAACAGGAATATACTGCTCCTGCACAATCTTCAAACGCTGAACAGGAGTTCTCCGATGATGACCTGAGAAACTTCATGGACTATGACGAGGGTGAAGAAGCAGCTGAACAGCAAGAACCGGAAGAAGTTCAACCGCAAAAACCTGCTAAAAAAATGCCTAAAAAGCCTCAGCCAAGAAAAATGAAACCCGCAGCAGGCCGGCAGAAAGCTCCGCCAACTTCCAGTCTTCCTGTCTATGATGTTCCGGCAAGCCCAACCGGCAGTGAAAATGATGATGATTTACAGGAAGGCGACACTATAAGGCATAAGAAATACGGTATTGGTGTTATTAAAAAGGTTATAGGGTATAGTGAAAAGAAATTATGCAGTATCCAGTTTGAAGATGTGGGAAGAAGGCTTCTGGACCCTAAAATTGCAGAGCTGGAGAAAATATAGGTTAATTTCTTAGTTTTATGGGTAGTGGTAACATTTTAACCACACGAATGACGACAAGAAAAAATTCTTATCAGTCATTATAATTGATCACTATCAAAATTTTTAAGTATTTTATGGAAAAAAGAAAAATAGCAGTAATAGGTGGGGGACCAGCAGGTTTTATGGCAGCTGTCAGCGCAGCTGAAAACTGGAATGGCCAGGGGCAGCAGCTTCAAGTTGATATCCATGAAAAATCAGTCCCGTTAAAAACCATTCTCTGCACAGGAAACGGCAGGTGCAATCTTTCTAATAACATAGCTGATTTTAAAGAACTGGCAGGGAATTTTCCCAGGGGAGAAAAATTTTTATACTCTGTATTTTCACGCTTTGGTGTACCGGAAACTCTGGACCGGATGGATTCTATGGGGTTAAAAACATATGTCCAGCCTGATAACCGAATTTTTCCAAAAACTAACAGGGCAGCTTCTGTCAGGCAGGTGTTGCTTAAAAAAGCATCGGATTACAACATAAATATTATAAAAACCTGTGTTGAAACTATTACAAAAAAGAATGGCCGGTTTGCGGTATGCTCAGATTTTTATGATGCTGTAATTCTTGCAACAGGCGGAAATCGAGGTTCAGGAGCAGGTTATAAAATTGCCCGGGGACTTGGGGGACATAAGGTTACTAAGCTAAAACCTTCTTTAACAGAGCTAATCACCCTGGAAAAATGGGTTAAAAACATGGCAGGCGTGTCTATAAAAAATGCCCGGGTCCAAAGTTTTTTCAATAAAAAAGAAATTAGCGATATAACAGGGGATTTTGTATTTACTCATAATGGTTTAACAGGTCCTGCCGTGTTTAATACTTCTTCTTATAGCGCTTTTCTTGATTTTTCACAGGATAAACCCCTTTTACTAAAAATTAATTTTATCCCTTATGCAGACTCGGAAAAACTGGTCCAGGATTTACCTGTTGGTTCTGATAAGTCTGCCTTAAGTGTTTTAAAAAAGTATATTCCAAAATCATTGGCGGCTAAATTACTGCTTCTTAAGGAAATAACCCCCGGGAAAAAATTTTCATCCTTTAATATGAAGGAAAAAGAAGCAATTATAGAAATTTTGCAAAATACCCGGTTAAAAATTATCGCGGCTTCAAAAGAAGGTGAAATTGTAACAGCAGGCGGAATTGATCTTAAACAGGCGGATTCTCGCACAATGGAGTCAAAACTGATTCCGGGACTGTTTTTTTGCGGGGAAGTGCTGGACATAGACGGGTTAACAGGTGGTTTTAATTTACAGATGTGCTGGTCTACCGGTTATATTGCCGGTTTGAATGCTATAGAAAAATTATACCGATTTCAATAAATAATCTTAAAATGAAAAAATATTCATAAATCGGTATGGCGAAGCAGGCGAAATGGACAGCGAAACGAAGTGCAGTCCCTGCTTCGCTGCGAAAATGCGGACAGCCTGCGAGAAGCAGGCGGTGCTGTCCGCGTTTTCGCAGCGAGAATGAGTTCACAAGCTCACATCCGCTTCGCAGCGGGAATGAGTTAAAACTCTCGCTAACGCTCCTTGAAGCAGGATTGTCCATTAAGTAGGTAACAAAAATCTATACTTGTAAAGTTTTTGAAAAATTTTAGCAGAACTTAACAATTATTTTTCTTTACAATCATTGTATAGAAGATGGCCTAAACTACCAAAAAATAAGTGAATCAATATTATACACAAAATCACCCTTCCAATTATTATATGCCGGTTACGTATCCATCCTGCCGGAATCGGCAGGAACCGGTGAGAACTTCAATTCTTTATATTAATGATTACCACGGCGCTACCACAAAAATGGGAGAGTTAAAAACAGCGTCAGACTATTTTTCAAAGACAAAAAATTCTCAGGATACAGATACATTCAAACTTGCGGCCGGTGATATTTTAAAAGGCAATAATAACAACAGCATTTCTATGTGGGTTGAATTTCTAAACCGGATTGGCTTAGACCTTTCAGCCATTGGAAACCATGAACTGGACCAGGGGGCCAAAGCTTTTAATGATAGCGTAAAAGGGGCTAAGTTCGGTTATGTATCCTCTAATATAGAGGTGAACCCTTATGGACAGCTTTCTCCGGCGGTACGAAGCAAAGGAATTATGAGTTCTCGAATAGAAAACAGGAATGGTCATTTATACGGGTTTGTCGGGCTGACCCCTACAGATGCTAAATACAAAGAGCCGGGCAAAAAACTGAATAATAATGATATAAAATCAATGGATACAACCGCCAGCCTTGCCCGGGTACAGGCAGAAGTTGATAAATTAAGGCAACAGGGGATAAATAAGATAATTTTACTCTCACACTTTGATGATATGGATAACAAAATATCCAAAAACATCTCAGGCGTTGATATTATAGTAAGCGGTCATAAACACAGGACTTATGATGGTGTCATGCCGGGCAAAAACTTATTCAATTCCCCGGCAGGCGAACCGGTTATAAAGGTTGAAAGCGGACGGGACGGCCATAACATAGGAGTTCTCGACGTAACTTTTGATCAAAACGGCGTTATAACAGGCGCATCAAACAAGTTAACCAAAACAGCTTCTATCCCTGAAGACATATCTATAATTCCTCTAAAACAAAGATACCAGGCATATGAAGAGCCAATAGGGATTCTAAAAAATACCGCCCGGACTGAACAATTTGGCGAAAACGCAATAGCAAATTTTGTGGCTGATGCAATAAAAGCGGAATCAGGGGCTGATATTGTACTGATTCCATCAGCAAGCATATATGAAGACATGGGCAAAGGAATAGTAACCGACGGTGACATCAAGCGCGCCCTGCCGTTTAGCTCGGACCTGTACGAAGTTACACTTAGTGAAAAAGACATAATAAAAGCCTTGACACGCGGGGCAAAACCATCAGAAGACGACGATACAGAATCAAATATCCTTCAGGCATCAGGGCTAAGATACACAATTACTCAGGATAACCATGTAAAAGAGGTTTATTTTGAATCCCCGGACGGAAAACTTATTGCGCTTAACAGCGAAAATCCTGATAAAAATAAAAAGTTTAAAGTTGTATATGATAAATTTCTTTTAAAAGGAAAAAATAATTTTGATAGTCTAAAAAGACCTGAAAATGAGGCTAAACAGCTTAGTTGGGATGCAATAGCAGCTACCGGAAAGTTCATCAGGAATAAAGGCTTTGTTCCTTTTAATATGGTAAATGAAGGCCGAATTAATATTGATAAAAAAGCTGTATAACTCAAATTTTATAAGAAAGACAGAAAATTCATCAGGCTTATTACAAAATGGAACAAAGGTAAAAAAAATTAGACGTAAAAATCGTTTCTATGAAACAAACAGGATGCTCTGGGGTATGCAAGACATAGTCAGGCAGTATAAATTTCGGTGGAAAGTAAGAGATATTTATTTGGCAATGTTTGCTTGCTTTTGCTTATCTATAGGGGGATAAAGACTATTCAGCCTATAAAACAAGACAGATTGTCAATTTTCAAACAGTCCGCCTCGATGATTCAATATTGAATGATGTTTTAGTTATGAACTAAAAATCAGTAATAGGAGGACTTTTCCTCCTATTACATATAATAAAGTATAAAGGTTTCAGCTAAAAAACTGAAACCCTTGTTATAACTGGTCGGAACGACTGGATTTGAACCAGCGACCCCCACCACCCCAAGGTGGTGCGCTACCAAGCTGCGCTACGTCCCGATTTTTAACCTTAATGTGCTTAAGTATAAAACAAGTTTTCACTTGTTTTCAAGTAGCTAAAAATATATAAATCTTTCTAAAAACTATGATAAAGCTTCGACTATAGGCTCGCTAAGTCCAAAAATCTCTTCCCGAAGCGCTTCCGGGTTAGGAATTTCATAATCCAGAGAATCAATAATTTCAGGCTCAAAAATAGGAAATTTAAGCTCCTCCTGGGTTATCCTGTCTGCTACATAGACAATGCTGGAACTTACAGTTTCCTCTGATTCCAGGGGATTATGATGATGTTTAGCAGTTATACCTATTATAAGCGGCAGCTTCCAGGTATCAACCAGGGCTCTGCCCATCTCTGTATGAGTAAAACCATAAAAAGTCCTTTCCGTTTCCAGTCGGTCAGCACCTATAGCTACAAGCTTTTCTACTTCCGGATAAGCATTTTTGTCATAAATTTGCATTACTGTTTTGCCGATATCGTGCAAAAGTCCCATTATAAAAGCTTCATCAGAATCACCATAATTAAGGCTTTTAGAAATATGCTGGCAACCTACAGCGCATCTTAAAGAATGATGCCACAGGGCTTTTCCTGAATAAGACATCATCATAGGCTTTACTGCAACACTCAAAATCAAACTTTTAACTTTATCAAACCCTAAAAGCGCCATAGCTTTATTAATAGATGTTATTTGTGATGGAAACCCATAATATGCTGAGTTTACCAGCTTTAATATCTGGGTAGTCATTGACATATCCATAGAAATAACTTTAGCCAGGTCTTTAACCTCGATTTTAGGATCATCTAATAAATCAAGGGCCTGGCCTACTACTGTCGGCATTGAAGGGAGTTCCGGGAGGTTCTCAAGAGCTTCAATTACCCTGGGATTCGTTGCTTGCTTATCTATACTCATACAGTTTTGTCTATACCCATACAATTGTTTTTATTATGTTACCAGCTACTATATTTATTCGGCTAATATGTGAAAAGTTTTAAGATAAAATTTGTTTTTGTAACAGAAATTAACCGGCTTTATTTTAGTATAGCACTCCGGGCATTTGCGGCCTTGCTTGAGAACACAGGAATTTTAGTCTGTTTTAGTTTATTTTAGTCTGCGAATACAGGAGCTTTAGCTTATTTTAGTTTATTTTAGTTTTTCTTCACTCCTGCTTCGCCAAAGAGCAGGGAGGCGAAGATTTTTGCCGGATTTTTTGAAAATTAAACTCACTCAATGTATATTATATCCTTTATTAGCACAAAAATCCTGGTTTTAATTGATGATTTTGCCTGCCAATTGGCCGCAAGCAGCTGATACATCACTCCCTTTTTCAAGCCTGACAGTTATTTTCTTACTTGCCTGCTCAAGAATTTCTTTAAACCGGTTTATTTTTTGTATAGAAGGTCTTTTAAAATCACACCCTTCAATTGCGTTAAAAGGAATAAGGTTTATATTATATTTTAAGTCTGTTAGTAAATTATTTAGTTCCCCGGCATGCGCGGGGGTGTCGTTTATCCCGTCAATTAGCGTGTATTCTATGGTTATTCGCCTTCCTGTTGTTTTGATGAAAAATTTAAGCGATTCTATAAGCTCATCAAGGGGATATTTATTTTCAACCGGCATGATTTTCCTTCTTAACTCATGGTTTGGGGCATGAAGAGAAACTGCCAGGATTAACTGGCGGTTTAGCTCTGTTAATTTGTAAATATTCGGGACTATACCGCATGTTGAAACCGTAATTCTTCGCATGCCGATTTCCAGTTCCGTATTTATTATTTTTATTGCTTTTGTGGTTTCATCGTAGTTTAAAAGCGGTTCTCCCTGGCCCATAAAGACGATATTAGTAACCATTTTTCCTGTATCTCTTTGAATGGTTATAATTTGCTCGATAATTTCCCGGGCTGTCAGGTTTCTTATGAATTTTTGCCTGGCAGTCGCGCAAAAAGTACATCCAACAGCGCATCCTATTTGCGTGCTTAAGCAGGCTGTAAGGTTTGGACGATTGTCATAGCTCATTAAAACTGTTTCTACACGCTTGCCGTCGGGGTATTCGATAAGATACCTGATTGTACCGTCTTTACCCGTTAGTTTTTGCACAATTTTTGAGCTTTGTATAACAGCTATATCTTTTAATTTTTGCCTGAAATTTTTTGACAAATCTGTCATATGCTCAAAATCTGCGACCGGCTTTTTATAAAGCCACTGATGCAGTTGTTTTGCCCTGAATTCAGGTTCGCCTATACCTGTTATAAACTTTTCAATTTCGCTATATGTCAGGCCTGCTAAAACAGTCATGGATGATATTTTCTGCACTGTTTACGTTTCCCGGGTTTCTTGTTTTTTTATTTCCCGGTTATCCTGTTCAAGGGCCGGCAATTCTTCTCCGAGTGATTCCAGTTTATTTCTTGTATGCATATGGGTGGGGTCTATATCAAGGGCAATTTTAAAATTCTGCATGGCCTCATCCGATTTGCTCTGGTACTCAAGGGCTATACCCAGTTTAAAGTATGCATTGACGCTTTCAGGGTTGATTTTTATTGCGGTATATAGCTCTGTTTCAGCCTGTTCATAGAAACCCGCGGTTATCAGGACATTGCCCAGTTCTTCCCTGATCCTGGCATTGCCCGGATGCTTCTTGGCTGCGTCATAGTACAGGGCAATAGCGGAATTAATCTGTTCCACTTCTTCATAAGCTTTTCCTATTTTTAAAAGAATCTCAGGGTTAGACCTGGAAAGCTCAAGGGCTTTATTAAAATGTGAGATTGCCGCGTCCTGGTTTTTTATTGCCTGGTTTGTCTTACCCATATTAAGATAAACTTCCGGGTTTTCCTCATCATATTGAATAGCCTCTACAAATTTGTCCATAGCTGCCTGGAATTCTTTTTTGTGGAAATATTCGTTTCCCCAGTCGCATAATATGCAGCTAATAGTGCTTTTAAACCCGGCTATTTTTTGAACATTGGAGCTTTCTACAATTAAATTTTTATAACTGTCAATTGCATCCGCGTAATTGCCATGGTTTCTCTGCGCTTTTGCCAGTACTGTCAAAGCTTCTTTATTATTGGGGGTTTCAGCCAGAATTTTTTTACACAGTAAAATTGCTTTATCGTTTTGTTCTGAGAGCACATAGATTTCAGCAAGCTTTTTAAACAGCCTGGGCTGGGCATCAATTCCGTTATCTATCATCATGTTATAAATTTTAGCCGCTTTATCGTAATTTTTAAGTTCTATATACATTTCAGCAAGCTCTTTATATGCAAAAGTTGCTTTAGCGTCAATCTCAATTATCCTTTTGTATGCCATGGCCGCGTCTGCAAAGTTTTTTGCTGAATGGTGCGCTTTAGCTATTTTTTTTAGGACTTCTGTTTTTGCCCCCTCAATTTTTATTACCTCTTCATATTCGGCAACTGCTCTTTTAAAGTCATTTTTCAGGTAAAACAGATCACCGAGGCTCTGTTTTACGTAAGTATTATAATGGTCTTTAGACAGGATAACCCTGAATTCCTTAATTGCCTGGTCATAGTTTTCCATTTTTACGTATAGTTCAGCAACTTTGGCCCTGACTTCAAAGTTATCGGGCTGTTCTTTTAAAATTGTAAAATAACCTGCCAGGGCTTTTTCATCTTTGCCGGTAAGCGCGTTACAGTCAGCAGCTTTTTCAAGGGCAGGGATATTATCAGGTTCAATATTTAAAACATGGGCATAATGCTTAATTGCTTTACCGGGCATGTTTTTTTCAAGAAGATAATCTCCTATGAGCATTCTTGCGTTTATTTCGTCCGGGTTTTTTTTCAGGTATGCCTCAAGAATTGATATAGCTTTAGTCAGCTGGCCCGTTTCGTGAAAATTTTGCGCTTTATTAATTGCCGAATCCGGACCTTCACCTTTTTCAAACCCGTAATTCCCGCTTCCGTTTAGTCCCGGCGGAAGTTTCCTGTATGTGAATATAAATATTAAAATGATTAAAACAGTGAAAAATATTATAAAATAGATTTCCGGCATATATTTTTACCTTATCAGATCCTTTCAAGCACTATCAGGGGTTTTTTATTTATTGCTTAAAATATTTAATTTTTTAAACAATCCTGATTTACTCAGATAATGTTAAGTTATATACATTATTTTTTTGGTCTTATTGCAATTAAACATACTATTTATTATACAGTAACTTGGATTAACAGTTTACCCTTATAAAAAAATTTTTTTAAGAACCTATCCGAAAAATAGAACAATAAACGAGCAAACAAATTGTAAGCAGGTTGGGTTAATCATGATTAACCCAACAAAATAAGGATTTTCTGCTGTTGGGTCAATTGTATTGATGACTTCTTACAATTTTTTCTATAATAACTTGAGTTGCTAATTAGCCAAAAGCCAGGATATGACTATGCAACATTTGCCAAAAAATTATAGAGAATCGAAAAGAGGCGGAGCCTCTTT
>JANQEB010000236.1 GCA_028278605.1 Candidatus Gastranaerophilales bacterium | reverse complement strand
CTCAAGGTCTAAAACGGTGAGATCCTTCGCCCGCCCCGCCTATGGCGGGAGGCGGCTCAGAATGACGAAATGAGTAAAAATTTTTTGTTACCTACTTATAATCCCAATTTATTCTTAAAACCTGTTAGGACTTTTATGTTATAAATGTCTTGTTACCGTAATTTTCAGGTCAGGCTAATGGCATATAAATCAGGTTTTGTAGCAATAATAGGACGTCCAAATGTAGGAAAATCAACCCTGCTTAATAAAATTCTCGGACAAAAAGTCGTAATAACCAGCTCAAAGCCTCAAACAACAAGACGCAGGATCAAAGGGTTCTATACCACAGAAAAAGGCCAGATAATTTTCGTGGACACTCCCGGTGTGCATAAGCCTCTTTATAAGCTTGGGGAGTTTCTTCTGGAAGAGGCCAAAATGTCTATTCCTGATGCTGACCTTATATTGTTTATGGTTGACGGCTCTGAAAAAGCCGGTAAAGGCGATGAATGGATAATTGAGAACTTATTAACCTCTGATACCCCAATTATTCTGGTATTAAACAAGGTAGATAAGCTTAAATCAATTGAAAAAAGAGAAAAAATCACAGAAAGCTACAGTGCATTGTTTAGGGAAAAGTCGGTTTCATCTGTGAAAATTTCCGCTAAAACCGGAAGAAACGTGGATGATTTAATTAAAAACATATATAGAAAACTTCCTAAAGGGCCCCCGTATTATCCGGAAGACGAAGTTACGGACCAGAGCGTCAAAGCTATCGTGTCAGAAATAATCAGGGAAAAGATTTTAAACAGCACAAGAGAGGAAATCCCCCATAGCATAGCTGTTGTAATTGAACACTTTGATGAAGGAGAAGACATCACAAACATATCTGCAAATATTTTTGTGGAAGCTGACTCACAAAAAGGAATTATCATAGGTGATAAAGCTTCAATGCTCAAAAAAATAGGCATAGAAGCCAGGAAAGATATAGAAAAACTTGTTGAAACAAAGGTCTTTCTGGACTTACACGTCAAAGTTAAGAAGAAGTGGAGAAAAGACCCATCCAAGCTAAAACAGTTTGGATATCATGCGGAATGATTTTAAATTAAAGGAGCATATGATAATATTTTGTTATCCCAAAATGAGGGTAGGACTATGAAAATAGCAAAAAATATAACTGAATTAATCGGAAATACACCGCTTGTCCATATAAACAGGCTTTCAGAAGGGTGCAGCGCTACCATAGCAGCAAAATTGGAAAGCTTTAACCCGGCTAACTCCGTAAAGGATAGAATCGCACTAAGCATGATTGAGTCAGCCGAGCGTAACGGCGAAATTACCCCCGGACAAACCACACTTATAGAACCCACAAGCGGAAATACAGGGATAGGCCTGGCGTTTGTTTCTGCGGTAAAAGGCTACAGGCTAATTTTGACCATGCCTGATACCATGAGCATTGAAAGAAGAATGCTTATTAAGGCTTACGGCGCAGAAGTCGTTTTAACACCGGGAAATCTGGGAATGAAGGCAGCTATTGACAAAGCCAGGTCTCTTGCCCAGGAAATCGAGAATTCATATATTCTTTTACAATTTTCCAACGAAGCAAATCCGAAAATTCATAAAAATACAACAGCCGAAGAAATATGGAACGATACAGGCGGACAGGTTGATATAGTTGTGTGCGGCGTCGGTACAGGCGGAACTCTAACCGGAATCGGAGAAACTTTAAAACAAAGAAAACCTGAACTTCAGCTTATAGCAGTGGAACCCTCAGAAAGTGCCGTACTTTCCGGATGCCAGCCTGCCCCGCACAAAATTCAAGGAATTGGTCCGGGTTTCATAGCTGATGTGCTAAAAACAGAGCTGATCGATGAAATTATTCAGGTAAAAGACGGGCATGCAATTGAAGTTGCAAGACAGCTTGGGCAAAAGGAAGGGATCTTATCCGGAATTTCCTGCGGCGCTGCTATGCACGCTGCTCTTGAAGTTGCAAGAAGAGAGGAAAACAGGGGAAAGCTTCTTGTAGTTATACTTCCCGACTTTGGAGAAAGGTATCTTAGCACAACATTATTCCAGAATCTTCAGGAAGCAGGCCAGGCAGGTTAATTAATGAATTAATGCAGCTCCAGGTTAAGGTCTTTTATAAGTTTTATTATGCTTTTATTAACTACTTTATAGCAAACCTGAGAGCCTTTTCTATAACCATCAATAATGCCGGCGCTTTTCAAAATCGACAAATGCTGAGAAATATTAGGCTGAAGCAATCCTAATTTCTTAACCATCTTTGATACGTTGCATTCTTCAGAGTTTATAAGTCCGCAAACTATTGTCAGCCGGGTAGGATGAGACAAGGCCTTGAATATTTCAGCAGCCTCTTCGATTTTGCTTTTCATTAGAGGTATTTCCCTATTGCCTCTTCAATCTGCTTTTTAGGCTGTAAACCGACCATTCTTTCCTTTGCTTCACCGTTTACAAAGATAAACACGGCCGGAATTCCGCTAATGCCAAGCTCAGAGGCTTTTACCTGGCTTTCATCAACATTAACCTTGGCTACTTTTATCTTATCGCCGTATTCACTTGCGATTTCCTCGATGATAGGGCCGAGCTTTCTGCAAGGACCGCACCATGGCGCCCAGAAATCAATAACTACAGGTACTGATGAGCCGTTTACTTCCCGGTCAAAATTTGCATCTGATAATTCTAATACATTTGCCATAATTTTTCTTCCTTTTTGAGGTTTAATTACATTCGTATATTCTAATATAAGAATATCATTAAATACAAAATTGTCAATTCAAAAGTTGGCTAATTTTGAAGTGGGATATACTTAATTAAGGAGTAAAGAATAAAAACTTACGTATTTTAAAATATTTGGCGGTGATATTAAATTAAGTGGGGATGAAAAAATTTAAAAAACTGTTTTCCTGATAGAACAGGAGGACAAAAAGATGAAAGAAAATTTAGGAAATTG
>JANQEB010000206.1 GCA_028278605.1 Candidatus Gastranaerophilales bacterium | reverse complement strand
GAAGGATCTCAGGTAATGAGATTCTTCGCCCGCCCCGCCTATGGCGGGAGGCGGCTCAGAATGACGATTCTATAAAATTTACTTAACTGTGCACTAGGATTAACCCTTACAATGAAATAATATAAAAAAAGATCCTAAGGCACAAAATGTTATGCCTCTTGGAACAAAATCAGCCATTACTGGACTATTTCAGAACTTTTGTTGATGATAGGGAAGTTATGAATGATTTGAGGAAGGTGCTTGATAGCAGCTTGAAATAGAATTTTATACAGGTATGCTTTTCTATTACAGGCTTTCTGTTATAAAAGTCAGTATTTATAGTTGGGTCTATTTCTTTAGCACGTTGGAAATACTGTTTTGCTTTTTCTTGGTGTCCTTGTTTTTTATAAATTACTCCGAGTCCAAGGTAAGCTTTTGCACAATTTGAGTTTAGGCTTCGTTAACGCTCAGGAGCTATTTGGTTAGGAACACTTTAAAAAAACTAATACTTGACAAGTTAACTATTTACTGATAAGCTAAAAATATAGTTAACCAGTTAAGTATTTTTAAGGAGTAGTCTATGAATAAATATACAATAATACTCATATTATCAATACTTATTGCTTTTATTCAATTTGGCACTAGCTGTGCTGGAATAAAAGATAAAACGATTGAGAAATCAATCAATGATTATAATTATGAAGCCCAAATTAGAGCTAATAAGTTATACTCTGAGTATCTATTAGCTTTTTAATGAGAAGGAGGAAAAAGTGGAAAATCTTGAAAAGTTTGGAATTAACAACAAAGATAACTCACCAGAGGAGATAGCAGTGTATTCATTAGTATTTTGTTATTCACTTGTTGAAAAACAAATTGAAGATTACCTAAAACAATTCAATATTAGCCCCGCTAAGTTTAATACTCTTCTGATCATTAAGCATCAAGGCGGTAAAGATGGTATAAGCCAGATTGATATTGGTAAAAGGCTGATAGTAACGGCATCTAATATGACAAAGCTACTTGATCGCCTGAGCAAAGAAGGGTTAATTGAACGCCATGCACAAGAAGGCGACAGGCGTGTAAATCTAATAAAAATTACTAAAAAAGGAGCAGATATTCTTGATAAGGCCTGGCCGGGATATGTAGAAACCGTAAAAAACATAACAGGATTAATAAGCAAGAAGGATTTAAAACAGCTATCAGGTATACTTTTAAATTGGTTTGAAAAACTTGCAGCTCAAAACAGGTAATCAAAAAAATGAAGAATATTTTAATAGCATTTTTAATATTTAATTACCTTTTGATAAGCAGTGCACCTGTGTATGCAGAAGTTATTTATCTAAACAATGAACCTGCTACAATTGAAAGAAAAAAGATTCAGAAAAAATTAACAAAAGAAACTAATAGGCCTAAATTTATTCACTGCAAAGAAGATACTGATAATGAAATGTGTAATGCTCTGGAAGTTTCAAAAAAAGAATTAGAGCTTGAAAGTTACTTAAAGAAAAAGTATAAAGCTTATCAGTGTACTATTAAAAATGTTTCTGGAAAAAATTTGCAAATTAATAGAATGTATTTTATTGACTCTGAGCAGGTTATAAAAAGCCAGCAGGCAAAAAGAACAAGGCTTCCAGAGTCATTAATGTATATAGGAGCATCACCTATATTTGCAGTCGTTTGGGTCGCTGGCACAGTTACTGTAGTGCCTGCGGTATTTGCATATGCCTGGATGAAGGCAGAGGGTGGTGATATGAAAACATTTGCGATGTTTCTCTCTACACCTCTTTTACTTCTTGGAAAAGGCTTATGGTATACAGCAGCAAGTCCATTTTATTACTTTCCGGATAAAATTAGCGATAATAAAGCAAAAGAAGAAACAGTCGGATTCAATAATAACTTTGAAAAAATATCTATAAAGCCTAATCAGGAAAAAACATTCACTTTGATTTATGGTATGGGGCAAGTGAAACGCTTAATTTGCTCAATGACTTTGGCTGGAAGTATTTATGCCTGTCAAAAAGGAATAGAAATTTTAATGGA
>JANQEB010000186.1 GCA_028278605.1 Candidatus Gastranaerophilales bacterium | reverse complement strand
ATCCACTTGAGTCTACTTGGTGATGGATTGCTTCGCCCGCCCCGCCCATGGCGGGTACCGGGCTCGCAATGACAAATCACGTATTTTTATACCACTGCCGAATTTTTATCTTGAAATCAAAAATTAATTTTAGTTATAGCCCTATTTATGTTAAATAATTTATAGTTTTACTAACAGGGAGAGACACAATATTGTCAATAGGGCCTTTTTTACAGAGAAACTGGCTTGGGGCAGTTGGTGAATTTGACCGGGCTGAATGTATAATGGTCGGCCTGCCATACGACGGAACCTGCTCTAACAGGCCCGGCGCAAGATTTGCCCCGCAGGAAATCAGGCTTGCCTCTCACGGACTGGAGACTTACTCCCCTGTGCTTGATAAAGACCTTTCTGAAATCAGGTTTTATGATGCGGGAGAACTTGATTTTCAGTTTGGAAACAGGGAAGATACTTTATCAAAAATAGAAAAAGCCGCACAGGAGATATTTTCTGAGAATAAAAAATGGCTAGGTATTGGAGGAGAACACCTTGTAACCCTACCTGCAGTTAAAGCCTGCCATAAAAAATATCCTGACCTTTGCCTGGTCCATTTTGACGCTCATTCTGACCTGATTAACGAGTATTTAAATGAAAAATTATCACATGCTACTGTTATAAAAAGAATTTCCGAGTTTATAAGCCCTGAAAAGCTCATTCAGTCAGGCTTACGTTCAGGCACAAAAGAAGAATTTCAGTGGATAAGAAAAAATAAAACTTTATTTAATACTGATGATGAATTTTTTAGCAGAATAGAAAAAGTTAAAAACACGCCTGTTTACCTGACAGTTGACCTGGATGTGCTTGATCCGTCAATATTTTCCGGCACAGGCACCCCGGAACCCGGCGGTTTAAGTTTTAATGAACTGATAAACCGCCTGATTGCCCTTCAAGACCTGAATATAGTCGGCGCTGATGTTGTTGAATTATCCCCTCATTATGATCACTCAGGAGTTTCAACTCTTACAGCCGCAAAAATCATACGGGAAGTATTGTTAATAATGCACTAAAAGTATGAAAATAATTGTTAGTGGTGTTTTTTGACGTAACGTCATTGCAAAACCCTTACCCGTTCCGGGTGAAGCAGGCCATTTGATGCTTGTTGGTTATGGATTGCTTCGCTCATAATGACAAATCACGTTTTTTTATAAAAATACCAAATAATTTTATTATCATATATTTAGACCTGATAAATTTTTTAATAAAATCATATAATATACTATAAGTGCCTAAAATCAGGAAATGCCATGGAAGAATATTCAGACCTGATAAATGAACATCTTAGAGTGCTTGAACCCTTTAAAATAGAAATTTTAGACGATAAAGACAGGTATTATCAACTCACCAGCAGAATTGAAAAAGTTGGAGATGATTATTTAATAGTTAGCCCTGCAAAAGATGGGCTGAAAACTTTTGATTTACCTGTTGAAGCAGAAATAAGCATTGTATTTTACAGAAATGACGGTATCTTATACGGGCTTACAAAAATTCTTGCCAGGCAATCAGGGGATAATGCGCGGCTTAAAATATCATTACCCTATAATATTGAATTAATAAACAGAAGAAGGGCTAAGAGAATCAGGGTCCGGCTCAGGGCTGAAATTGAATACTTGATAAATAAAAATGATAAGACAAAAAAAATCCTGAATGTAGGCACAAGCGATATTAATGTATTTGGTGTCAGTTATATGGATACTGAACCATTCGGCAAATACCACAATATCATATGTAAACTTCACCTGGACGACCGGGAGGATGTACCTGCCATGGCTGAGTGCAGGTTCGTATATTCACAAAAAAAGACGCATAAAGGACAGGTTGTTTATAAAACAGCGCTTGAATTCACCGGCATCTCCAGAAATGACATAGACCGCATTCAAAAAAGGTGCTACAGGAGAGGTTATGCATAAATATTGCACCAAAAGTAATAAACTTCACTTGAAATATTAATGCTAGTGAAGTATTTTACTGTTATAGTGAAATATTTTACTGTTATAGTGAAATATTTTACTGTATAGAATAAATAACGGCAGACTTAGACAATGATGCAGAATGTACAAAACCAGAGTTTCCCGCCGGTGATAAAAAAAGGCCCTTACACCTCAGAAGTTATTGAAAACAGGAAAATTTCCGAAGATATTTATATATTAAAGCTCAGGAGTCCGGAAATTACCCAAAACGCTCTTCCCGGACAATTTGTGTCGATTAAGTGCAAAGACCTGCTGCTAAGAAGGCCTTTCAGCGTGGCAAAAGTGTATGATGATGATACATTTGCTTTAATTTACAAGGTTATTGGCGAAGGGACACAATTCCTCACCGGGCTAAAACCAGGCAACACTGCTGATTTTATAGGCCCAATGGGCAATTCATTTACTATAGAAGATAAAAACCCGCTCCTGATAGGTTGCGGCGTAGGGATTGCGCCGATAATTTACCTTGCGCAAAAAATGGATGAAAAAGGAATAAAATATAACTGCATCATAGGTACAAGAACGTCTATTGACCTTGACCCTATATCTAACCCGTGCTTCCTGACAGAAGACGGGACTTGCGGCTTGAAGGGGCGGCTTGACCACCACCTGGAAGATATAATTGCACAGACCGGTACGAAAAAAATATATATCTGCGGGCCAAACCCGGCTATGATTTATGCAACCCGGGCAGCAAAGAAGCATGGCATCGAAATAGAAGTGGCTCTGGAAAAAGTCATGGCCTGCGGGACCGGTGTTTGCATGGGCTGCGTTACGGAAATTACGGAAAACGGCGAAAAGGTGCAAAGACGCGTGTGCAGGGACGGCCCTATTTTCAATGGAGCAAACATTATATGGGAGTAGAAAGCCAAAATACCACTGATATGTCAACCCCAATAGGGCTTTTGATGCTGGGAAACCCTGTTTTAACCGCATCAGGGACTTTTGGTTACTCCAATGAGTACGAGGAATTTCTAAGTTTAAAAAACCTGGGGGCTATAATCACCAAGGGCATAACCCTGAACCCGAAAAAAGGAAACCCGCAGCCAAGGATTAAAGAGGTCCCTAACGGGCTGATAAATTCTATCGGGCTTGAGAACTTTGGGATTCACGAGTTTATTGACAAAAAGCTTCCTGTGCTAAGGGATAATGATATTGAGTTCATCGTTAATATCGCAGGGGAAAGCATAGATGAGTATAAAAAAGTCGCGTCAACCTGCCGGGAAAGCGGCATTGAAGCAATTGAGCTGAATCTGTCCTGCCCAAACGTTGATAAAGGATGCCTTGAGTTCGGCAGGGACGAGGAAACCCTTTATAAATTGGTTTCAGAGGTAAGAGAATCATTTTCCGGGGTGGTTGTGGTTAAACTCGGCTCAAACGTCTCTTTCCCGGAAAAAATTGCAGTTACAGCGCAAAAAGCCGGAGCTGACGCGATTTCCGCTATAAACACCGTTAAAGCAATGAACTTAAGCCTTAATCCTGATTATAAGGGTTATAAATTCATAAAAGGCGGTCTTTCAGGCCCTTGCATAAAACCAATCGCACTTAATTTTATATATGAAATTAAAAAACGCATAAGTATTCCAATAATAGGCATGGGCGGGATCATGACCCTTACTGATATGCTGGAATTCCTGGCGGTCGGGGCTGATGCTGTTCAGGTAGGTACAGCGACCTTTACTGACCCTAACCTTAGTGAAAAGCTGGTATTTGAACTTAAAAACTTTATGGAAACCAATGGTTTTAGTAATATAAATGAATTGAAACACAGTTTAAGAACGAGGACTTAGTTTAATGCTTGATCTTTTAAAAACAACAGAAAGCCTTCTGGAGGGACATTTTGAACTTAGCTCAGGTTTGCACAGCGATAAATATTTTCAATGCGCTAAATTGCTGCAGTTTCCGAATTATGCGGAACATGCAGGAAAGAAAATTGCTGAATTGTTTGCCGGTTACGAAGTAGATGCGGTTTTAGGCCCGGCGCTGGGAGGCATAATCATTGGTTATGAAGTCGCGCGGGCACTTGGCAAGAGGTCAATATTCACTGAAAGAAAAGACGGATATATGGAGCTTAGAAGGGGTTTCCAGATAGACGATGGTGAAAAAATCCTCATTATAGAAGACGTTATAACAACTGCCAGGTCAGTTAAAGAGAATATCAAGATTTTAAAGGAATACAACGCTGAAATCGTAGGTATCGGCTGCATAGTTGACAGGTCAATGGGCAGGTCCGGCCTGGAAATCAGCTCTTTAGTCCAGATGGACCCGGAGGTATTCCACCCTAATGACTGCCCTATGTGCAAAGAAGGCATAGAACTTGAAAAACCGGGCAGCAAAGCAAGGGTTACAAGGTATATAATTTAAATTCATTAAATTAATTCACTCGAATTGGTAATTAACTCGAGTCGCGAATTAATTTGTAAAATCGAAAATGGAACAAAAATAAAATAAAAAAGACCTCATAAATGTAAGCACTTAGAATGAGGTCTTT
>JANQEB010000143.1 GCA_028278605.1 Candidatus Gastranaerophilales bacterium | reverse complement strand
GCGAAGAATCTCATTACCTGAGATCCTTCGGCCACCCCCCACCATGGGTGGGGTGGGCTCAGGATGACGGACAAAATTAATTTAACAGAGTACTAGATAAAAGGCATAAACAACTTACTTCGGAGAAATAAAATATGGCAGATGAAAAACTTAAAGACGCACTATGTTATAAAACTGCGGTCGAACTAAGAAAAGCCCTGTTAAAAAGGGAAATTTCAGCAAAGGAGCTGGTTGATTATTCATACCGGAGAATTGACGAAGTTGACGGTAAACTAAACGCTTTTATCTCTTTAACAAAACAATATGCCTATAGAACAGCAGAAGAAGTTGACCGGAGAATTAAAATTAACAGTGATTTACCTTTACTTGCAGGGATTCCAATTGCAATAAAAGACAACATGTGCATGCATGGGATACGCACAACAGCTGCCAGCAGAATTTTAGAAAATTATGTTGCACCGTATAATTCAACAGTGGTAAAAAAACTCGAAGAAAATCTTATCCCGATAATAGGAAAGGCTAACCTTGACGAGTTTGCAATGGGAAGTTCCAATGAAAACAGCGCTTTTGGCGATGTAAAAAACCCCTGGAATTTTAACAAAGCCCCCGGGGGAAGCTCCGGAGGTTCAGCGGCAGCCGTGTCTTCCGGAGAAAGCGTACTTGCCCTGGGTTCCGACACAGGGGGAAGTATCAGGCTTCCTGCGAGTTTTTGTGGTGTAGTGGGGATGAAGCCGACTTATGGCAGGGTTTCAAGGTTTGGACTCATCGCCTTTGCCAGCAGTCTTGACCAGATAGGGCCTTTTGCAAGAAACGTCGAGGATGCAGCCCTTTTACTCCGGGCAATTAGCGGGAATGACCCTATGGACTCAACTTCAATTAACCTGCCTGTTCCTGACTATTCAGCTACGCTTAAGGAAGATATAAAAGGCTTAAGAATCGGTGTAATCACTGAATTTTTGGGAGAAGGTATAAACCCTGAAGTTAAAGATGCAATCAATGCTTCTATCAGGGTATATGAGGACCTGGGGGCAAAAATCGAGGAAATTTCGGTCCCCAATACGAAATATGTTATCTCAACCTACTATGTAATTGCTATGGCAGAAGCAAGTTCTAACCTGGCCAGGTTTGACGGGGTAAAATTCGGCCATAGGAATAAAGATGCCGAAAACTTGATGGAAATGTATACAAAAACCCGTGCCGAAGGTTTTGGCGAAGAAGTAAAAAGACGGATAATGCTTGGTACTTATGCTTTGAGTTCCGGTTATTACGACGCGTATTACAAAAAAGCCCAGCAGGTAAGAAGTTTAATTAAAAAAGACTTTGATAAGGCGTTTGAGCAGGTAGACTTATTGCTTTCACCGGTGTCCCCGACTACTGCAATTGATTTAGGCTCAATAATTAATGACCCTTTGAGCATGTACCTTATGGATATATGTACAATAATGGCTAACCTCGGAGGCCTTCCGGGAATTAGTATTCCCTGCGGTTTTGACTCAAAGGGACTGCCTATTGGCTTACAATTAGTTGGTCCGGCGCTTTCAGAAGAGCTTATGCTCAGGGCAGCTTATAATTTTGAACAGGCAACAGATTTCCATACAAAAAATCCAGCAATATAGACAATATTATTGGATTATATCCTGAATAATCCCGTCTTTTACAATAATCTCAGCATCTTTAAACTTTTCGTACAGGTTTTCACCGGGTTTTAGTTCGACATAGTTTTCAAGGCTTCCGGTTATAATGACATTATCCAGTGTTAGATGGTCAATATTGTCTCCTTGAAAGACTAACTCTTGTTTTAGTTCCCCCATTTGCTGAATTCTTCTTATTATCTCATCCAGGGACTGCTGAATTTGCTCAATATCATGTTCTCCGTAAAAAGCTGATGAAACACCGGAGATCTGGTCCTGAATTTGTTTGCTTTGTAGTTCCAGCTGCATTATCTGGTTTTCGATCAGGCGAATTTCTTTATTTAACTCGTCTTTTGCCTGCTGCTTAAAACCTTCAGTCACGACGGTTTTTACTTTAACGGGCCTTTTGACCCGGATTGTCTTATCATTCATAAGCTTACCTCTTATATACCTTAAAAATCCAAACATTTTAGTAATAATTACATATATTTACTCCAAACTAAGTTTATTACATAAAGTCCAGTTTTAAATTACTAATTCAGAGAATCTTTAAAAGCAAAAGAAATAAAGTTTTCTAAGGAACTGTATTGCTTTACCCGCTGCGCTTATAAGAGGTAAGAGACGCTGTTAAGTTAATTTTGTCAGTCATTCTGAGCGCTTCGTGTTGCTTAGCATAGCTCCGCAAAGAACCTCTTGTCTTGAGACCCTTCAACACTCCCTGCAGCAAAGCCATGTACCCAACCCTTAAAATACCGCTATTATTGTTTTTCACATTAATTTATTAAATCTTGTTTATTTTCTCAGGTTACTATACCTTATAAAGTTACTTCCTAATAATATAATTGTATGATCCTGCGCTTGTAAAAATAAGATTTAATAGAGGGAGGAAAATTTATCCTTATTCTATTGTGTGAATTAATTTATAAGGAAATGAAATGGATTTAACGTCACTGGTCGGAGCAATCTTAGGTGTAACAGCGATTCTCATAGGACAGGTGCTTGAAGGTGGGCACCCGATGAGCCTTGTTCAGATAACCGCTGCATTTATCGTGTTCGGGGGAACAGCAGGCGCTGTTATTCTGAGCTTTCCGCAGGAAACGTTGATAGACTCGGTAATTGCCATAAAGAGGGTTTTCTTTACTGAGGTTAGTGATTTTGGCGAAATAATTACCGAACTTGTCAAATATGCTACCAAAGCAAGAAAAGAAGGAGTTATTGCCCTTGAAAAAGAAGCTAAAAACGCAAGTGATCCTCTAATTACACTTGGGCTGGAGGCTGTTGCTGACGGAGCTGATCCAAAACTTGTAAGAGACCTTATGGAAACCCAGGTCGGCTTAATGGAAGAAAGATCAAAAGGCGCTGCAAAAGTCTGGGAATCGGCCGGGGCTTTGGCGCCTACAATTGGCATTATCGGCGCTGTACTTGGCCTGATACACGTTATGGGCAACCTGGCAGACCCGTCCAGTCTGGGAGCAGGTATTGCAGTTGCGTTCGTTGCCACGGTTTACGGGGTGGGCATGGCAAACCTGTTTTGTATTCCGCTGGGGACAAAGATTAAATTCAAAGACCAGAGAACCTTTGTGGCAAAAGAAATGATGATAGAGGGAATCCTGGCTATTCAGGCAGGAGAAAGCCCCGCACTTATCGAAAGAAAACTTAACGCTTTTATTCTGGACAAGAAAAAAGACGCTAAAAGCTAAGAATAAACATAATCAGGTGTTTATAAATGGGAAAGAAAAAACATGCCGAAGAACATGAGAACCTGGAAAGATGGCTTGTTTCCTATGCGGATTTTATTACCCTGCTCTTTGCGACTTTCGTTGTTCTTTATGCGCTTTCACAGATTGACCTGGCCAAGTTTAAAGAGCTAAAAATTTCTCTTAGAAAGGCTTTTAGCCATTCCTCGTCTATTTTAAAAGGACAGGATGGAATTATGAACAATAAAGGCGTAAGTTTGCTTGACTCCGGGGGACAGGTTGATACAGAAAATGTTGTTCCGCCCATTCTGGAAGCAATTGCCGCAAAAGAAGAGGAAGAGACTTACAAAGCCCTGCAGGAAGAGCTTAAACTTAGAAAAATAGACGAACTAAAAGGCGTAAAAACCGAAGTTACCGAACGTGGCTTTGTAATAAAAATGATAGGTAATATCTTTTTTGAAACTTCTGTTTCTGAGCTTAAACAGGAATCCCTGGATATTATCAGACAGATAGGCGAGCTGGTTAAAGAGAATTTCTCATTTAATATAATCCGGGTTGAAGGACATACTGATAATGACCCGATTAAATCGGAACAATTCCCTTCTAACTGGGAATTGTCTTCTTACAGGGCAGCAAGCGTTGTAAGGTATATGACCGGTACTGTAGGAATGAAAAAAGACAGGTTTCTTATAGTAGGCTACGCTGACAGCAGGCCTATTGCTTCTAATGAGACAGAACAGGGTAAAAAAGCAAACAGAAGAGTAGAAATAGTTGTTTTACGCAGCAAATTGCTTGGTTCTGAGCTAAAAACGCGTAAATTCCAACAGAACAGGATTCAAAGGCTGGAAACTATAAGCAGAGCTGAACAGGCAAGAAAAGAAAAAGAAAAACAAATGAGTGATGCCGCAAGAAAGCTTATGGAAGAAGGAATAGATTTAAATAAAAGCTTGATTATTACAGATGATAAATATAAAAAAGAACAGGATAAGATATTAAAGCAACTTAAAAAATTCGAAGATAAAGCAGGTCCGGACCGCAAAAAAAACCTTTTCTTTAATAGCATGAAAAAAGAACTAAGAAACAAAAAAGAAGCTAAAAAAGAGCTGCATAAAGAAAAAAAACACTAAGGTTTTGCAATGCTATTTTTAAAGGCTAAAAAAACTAGTGCACAGTTAAGTAAATTTTATAGAATCGTCATTCTGAGCCGCCTCCCGCCATAGGCGGGGCGGCTCAGAATGACGAAATGAGTAAAAATTTTTTGTTACCTACTTAGAAAAGAGGCGCGCGGCGCAGCCGCGCGCCCTCCTCAAAAATAAATTGGCGATTCAAACTAAAAAAAGAGGTAGTGGCTAAAAGTTTAATAATTTTATCTATTAAAAATGGAGGTATAAAAATGAAACTTTTGAATAAAATCGCAGCTATTTTTGCTTTTTTGATTATAGCTCTTCATATGATTTTCAGCGTTTTTGCTGAAGTTATAGGAGATCATTTAATGCTAATTAAAGTAAAGCAATTAATATTTTATTCGTTGCCAATCCTAATAGTAGTAATGGGTTTTACAGTTATATCAGGGAAAAAGCTATCTCTGCCAATTGTAAAATATAACAAATTTAAATGGATTGCTGTTGCTGCTAATGCTTTTATCTTTCTTATTCCAATATCAATTATTTTGTATGTTATGGCTCAGCAAAATAAGATAAATGAGCTGTTCTACGCCTTGAATATAATAGAAATTATTTGCGGTGGTATAAATGTTTACCTTTTAATTAAGATATTTGCTAATGCCCGGTGGTTTACTCAGAGGTAACCTGAAAAGTATTTAACCTGAGTCGCCAATTAATTTTTATGGAATTTCTAAAAATCCCCACCATGAATGAGCTACTGCGTTAGCTCCCGCTGCCGCGCACTCCCACCCTTAGTGGAATGTAAAGGGCTTCGCCGCT
>JANQEB010000141.1 GCA_028278605.1 Candidatus Gastranaerophilales bacterium | reverse complement strand
GGGGCGGGCGAAGAATCTCATTACCTGAGATCCTTCGGCCACCCCCCACCATGGGTGGGGTGGGCTCAGGATGACGGACAAAATTAATTTAACAGAGTATTAGTATAATTTTCAAAATTTTTCAAAAATCCCCACCACTCCCACCCTAAAGGTGGAAAAGAGGCTCCGCCTCTTTTCTATAAATTTTAAGGAATTTTTATCAAGCTATAATTGTTTTTTAGCTAACCCGTCATTCGAGTTTATAAATATTTTTTTCTGTAATTTTCGAGTATGGCTTTAATCTGATCTTCAGAAAGGTCAAACCATTTTTTATAGTAAGAAGCCACAGCAAAAAAGTATTCATCACTTATAACCGGGCAAACTATATTATCTGCAAGCTTTTTAACTTTATGATAAGAATCTGCCGCGCTTACAGGAACCGCTACGGTAAGGGAACCGGGGTTTCTTTTTTTTACGGTATTTATACCGGCTATCAGGGAATACCCGGTTGCTATGCCGTCATCCACAATTATCACATCCGAGCTTTGAATGGCATCATCATCAAGCCCGCCAAAAACTTCCTTTCTATGCCGGATTTCAGAGGCAACTTTTGCGGCGGTTTTTTCTATTATTTCATTATCAAGCCCAAGATACTCAACTGCCTTTTCGTTCAAGACCTTTGTCCCGTCCTCTGTAACCGCGCCAAACCCGAATTCAGGGTTGGTGGGAGAAGGCAGTTTTTTTATAACCAGCGGATTTATCGGGACTTTTAGGCTGTCTGCAATTCCCCTGGCTACCTGCACTCCGCCTCTTAAAATTGCCATTACATAGGGTTTTTCAAGCTTAAGCTCCATAAGCTTATCAGCAAGTATTGCACCTGCTGTTTCTCTTGATTCATATATCTTCATCCGGTCCATTAATTTGTCCTTTATGCAATTGTTATTTAACTTGAATCTCTAGCTGACATATATGCAACATTTGCCAAACCCCTTGTAAAGCAGGGGCAACACCGCCTGCTTTGCGCAAGCAGTCTTTTGCTTTAAGATCACTTCGGAATAAAGGTTTATGCTTAATAACCACTACCTATGCCTCGTGATGATGTTATGGTTTTTACCCCGCATTTTTGAAGACTGCTTCTAGTAATTTATATGCAACTTTTTTAGTATACTACCTGCTTTGGCAGTAATATTTATTTCCCTATTTAGCTCGAATTGCTAATTAACTCCAGTTGCGAATTGCATGTATGCAACATTTGCCAAAACCCGCCCACAGCCACCCTAAAGGTGGAAAAATTATTGTTGATGATACCTCATTAAGCAAAATGTATGCCAGGCACATAGAAGGAATAAGATATGTGTACTGTTCAACATTAAATAAAGCCAT
>JANQEB010000140.1 GCA_028278605.1 Candidatus Gastranaerophilales bacterium | reverse complement strand
TTTTAGACCTTGAGATCCTTCGACACAGCTCGCTCTGCGAGCTGGCTCAGGATGACGTAAAATACAAAACAGATGTAAAAACTTTTTGTTTGTTCCTTATTATTTCATCAAAATGTCTGGTAACTGTTCCTGCTCTAATAAGAGCATCTCCCCAGTTTCCGGGGTTTGCAATATAGTATATGGGATTATTAGGCAGATATTTTTAATGGTTTCTGCAAGACTAAAATATTCGATCCTCATATATTCTTTCCATTTTTAGCGTATTTGTTGTAAAAAATATATTATAAATCAGTTTACACTTAAAGTGCTAAAAGCAAAAAATATGTGCATATAGCCGGATAAATACTATAAAATAAGCGGTTGGCCGGAATTTACACTATTAATAAAACTTAAAAGCCGGAGTCATAAATGACAAAAACCCAGAGCAACCCCAGGGTAAGTGTTTTAATGCTGAACTACAATGGTGAGGCATACTTAAAAGAAGCTATAGAAAGCATTTTAAACCAGACGTTTAGGGATTTTGAGTTTATCATAATTGATGACGTTTCAAGTGATAACTCTGCTGATATTATAAAATCCTTTGACGACAGCAGAATCGTATTTATTCAAAATGAAGTAAACCTGAGGCTTCCGGCAACCCTGAACAAGGGGCTGGATGCTGAATGCGCCAATTCCCATAATTTAACCAAACCGCTTATACTCAGGCGCGTCCATCCGGAGCAAGCTACCTCAAAAAAAGCCGAAACCCGGAGAATTCCTTCCAAAATTCGGCGTATGCAACTTGGCAAAATCGGGATTAACCCGACAGATAAAGAAATGCAGCTTCATGACGCACTTGCGGACCATTCATTTAAACCGGTCCCCGGAAGCTACGATTTGCTAAATAACTGGTTTGAAAAAATAATAAAAGCTAACAGGGAAGCACATTATTATAGTGAAAAAGCACTAAATGACATTCTGGTCTCATATTCTACAATTAAAGGCAGAGCAGAAAGATATTTTAAGGAAAAAAGACTGTTCCATAAGCTTTATATGATCCTTGGAAAAGAACTATACAGGACATACAGGCTCCCCCTGAAACAAAGAGGTTTATGATGAAAATAGCGCATATAAACAAATTTTTCTGTGCTGTTGGCGGAGCTGAAAAAATAATGCTCCACGAGGCGCAGTTGTTGCAGGAAAGGGGTCATGAGGTTTATTTCTTTGCAAGTGATCGCCAGCCTTACTTTATAGAAGATTACCAGTACGCCTCATACTTCTCAAAATACACACCGTATTCTAAATTACCCGCAGCACAGGCAGTAATGAACATTCCAAAACTGGTTTATGACGTAGATACCCAGAAAAAGCTGGATTGCTTCCTCAAAGAGTTTAAGCCTGATATTGTCCATATGCATGAGTTCTTCTATAACCTTACTCCATCAATAATTAAAGCCTGCAAACAAAACAATACCCCTGTTATAATGACTCTTCATACTGCGCGACTTGTCTGCCCAACAGGAAAAGTAATGCTAAAGGGTAAATCTTTATGTGATGAAGTTTACTGCGCTAAGGGTAATTCCCTTCACTGCATAGTAAATAACTGCTTTGAAGGCAACTTTAAGCACAGTGCAATTTACGCAGCGGAATTCGCGGCAAGGAAAGTACATAAGCTGGTTGAGCAAATTGACCATTTTATATCCCCAAGCCGGGCACTTGCTGATTTAGCAATGAAATCAGGGTTTGTGGAAAACAGGATAAGCGTGGTAAATAACCTGCTTGAAAGACATCATTTTAACGTAGAACCCCGGTATAATAACCAAAACTACTTCCTGTATGTTGGAAGATTAGCCCATGACAAAGGTGTCCAGTACTTGATAAAAGCATTTTCAATGCTTCCAAAAGAAATTGAGCTTCATCTTGTAGGAACCGGCCCGCAGGAAGAAGACTTTAAATTAATGGCAAAGGAATACGGTCTTGATAATGTTAGGTTCCTTGGTTTTAAATCCGGAAAAGAGCTTTATGATATCTATAAAGGCTGTATAGCAAGTATCCTTACCTGCTACTGGTTTGAAAATTTCCCGACAACAATACTTGAAACCTTTGTCAACGGCAAACCCGCTATAGGGAGCAACATCGGCGGCATCCCTGAAATGGTTGAACCTGGAGTAACCGGGCTTCTAACTGAGCCGGCCAACCCTGAAGATATAGCCAGAGCAGTTGAAACCTTATATAATGACAAGCAAAAAGCTATAGAAATGGGTAAAAACGCGCGTAAAAAAGCTGAAGAAAACTATCACCCTGATATACACTATGAAAAGCTCATTGAGATATACAGGAAATATGTAAAATGACAAAATTTTCCCTTTTAGTAATCACTTTCAATAGAGATAAAAAAGTTAAACGCCTGTTTGAATCACTAAAAATGATCTCAGCGCCTACAGTTAAAACTCTTAAAAGCATAATTACCCTTGATAAAAAACTGTTTATGAGAGCAATTTATAATACTAACGGTATCTGGCAAGGTTTCTGGAGGCATAAATCATGAAAATCCTTTTTATACATCCGTATTTTCATATTAAGACAGGTTCCGGCAAGCTGATGTTTTCAGAAGCTGAATTGCTCAGGCAAAACGGCCATGAAGTTTTCTTTTTTACCACAAATAAAAGCCCTTATTATGATGAGGACTATAAATACAAAAAATATTTTTCCAGGCACATTGATTATAAATCAGTCAGCCTTCCTGTGCTTCTGGCAAAGGCTATAAGGCCGCTATATAACAAAGAATCAATGCAAAAACTTGACTTAATGCTGAAAAAAGTCGAACCTGATGTTGTCCATGTCCACGGCACCGGCCCACACCTGTCTGATACTGTGCTAAAAGCCTGCCATGACAACGATATTCCAGTTGTAACAACAATACATGGCCCCGGGTTCTTCTGCCCGGCAGGTACGTTTATGAAAAAAAAGCAGTATATCTGCGATGAAACCGAATGCTTAAAAGGAAATTACCTTAAAAGCCTGATTCATAACTGCTCAAAAAGAAGATTGCACGTCCAGCTACCGTATTTAGTTTTTTACACGCTGAATAGAAGAGTTCTAGGTTATGAAAAGTACATTTCAAAATTTATTTGCCCGAGTAATGCCATTAAAAACATTGCATTAGAAGCAGGAGTCGCTCCTGAAATGCTGGAAACCGTTTATAATATGGTTGAACTGCCTCCTGAAAACTTGCTCAATAGTTCAGCTAAAAATGGGGATTACTTCCTGTATATCGGCAGGTTAGACGAAGAAAAGGGCGTACATTACCTTATAGAAGCGATGAAAACTTTACCGCAGGACATTGAGCTTCATATAGTTGGCAAAGGGGCTCAGGAAGCGGAATTAAGACTTCTTGCAAGGGGTTATGACAATATACAATTCAAGGGATTCCTGACAGGCAAGGATCTTGAAGATGAATACAAAAACTGTATAGCTTCAGTGCTGCCTTGTAACTGGTTTGAAGCGTTTGGACTTACCATAGCAGAGGCTTTTGCTTATGCAAAACCTGTAATAGCAAGCAATGTCGGAGGAATACCGGAGATAATCGAGCATGATGTCAATGGAATCCTGACTGAACCAGCTAACTCTAATCAAATTGCACAGGCAATTTTAAAACTGGATAATGACCGGGAATTAGCTGTCCAAATGGGAAAACAGGGTCAGGAAAAAGTAAAAAACTTATTCAGCCCGGAAGCACACTATAAAAAACTTATAAAGGTCTATGAGCAAGTTGAAAATACTGTACGTAAATAATTTTTTCACCGCATACGGCGGGGCCGAGAACTCCATACAACTCATAAGCTTGCTTATGAGGGAAAAAGGCCACGAGGTTTTTTACTACTCAACTGACAAAGAATCCTATTTTGAGCAAGATTATCAATATGCAAAGTACTTTCCGGAATTTTTCCACAAAAGAAGTCTTTCTATAAAGGACTTAACAGGTATTATGAGTACGTTTTATAACCATAAAGCCAAAAACAACCTTATTGAATACTTAAAAGACATAAAACCTGATGTTGTTAGTGTTCATAATGTTCAGTTCCACCTTACTTATTCAGTACTCGATGCCTGTAAAGAGCTAAATATACCAACAGTTTTATATATTCACGATCCCAGACTGTTCTGTCCGGGTGCGACTTTGTCATACGGAGAAAACTACTGCCACGATGAACCCTGCATTAAAGGCAGCCCAATACCATGTATAACCAGAAAATGCAAGGAAAACAGCCTGAAAGCAAGTGTTTTAGCCTCGTTAAATCTTCTCTTTAACCGAAAGTTAAAAATTTTTGATAAAGTCAGCTCAATTATTTGCCCGAGCAGGGCGATACGAGACCTGGCAGTCAGAGCAGGCGCACCTGAGGAAAAAACCAGCGTTATTAGCCATTTTATAGACAGGGATAAGTTTAATATCAAGGCCGGTTATGAAAATTCAGGATATTTTCTCTACGTGGGCAGAGTTGACCGTGAAAAAGACATAAATACCCTCATAGAAGCCATGCAAAACATTCCCGAGGATATCAAACTGCAAATTGTAGGAACCGGTTATGACATGCAACGGCTAAAGGAGCTGGTTGCTGAGCTGAGGCTGAATAACGTTATTTTTAGAGGCTACCTGAGCGGGCAGGCCCTTGATGAGGCTTACAGGGGATGCAACGCTGTAATTCTTCCCTGTAACTGGTTTGAGGCGTTTGGAAGAACGATTCTTGAGTCATTCCTATATGGAAAGGCGGTAATTGCAACTAATATTGCTGCTATACCTGAGATTGTGGATCATAATGTTAATGGCATTTTATTTGAGCCTAAAAATGTTCAACAACTAAGCCAGGCAATGATTAACCTTGTTAACGACCGGGAAATGGCAATTAATATGGGAAAAAGCGGCAGAAAAAAAGTTGAAGAGGTCTATAACCAGGAAGTTTATTACGATAAATATTTTAATTTGATGAAAAAAATGTATTGAATTATTTGACACGGACACCCCAATATCAAATGGTTTTCCCTCTCGTTTCACTTCTCACAATGATATCAGGACAAAAAACACCACTGCCGCAATTTTCTTTTTCCTACCCTGCTTAAAGAAAAAATGTAACTGCTCAGGCCTATGAAATTAAAAATTTTTCAAAATCTATATAGAATTGTTAAAGGGCGAAGTCCTTTAACCTCAATCAGGGAGGGCGTGGCGGGCGATTTTGAAAAATTTTTGCAGTACAGGTACCTGAGTAGTTACGAAAAAACTTGTATTTAAAAACTGTTTTTGGTATAAAATAAAATCAACAGGGATAATACCCCTGTTTTAAAATGCCTGATTTTCAGGTGTGCATAAAAATTACAAGGTTGAAAATTATGGGACTGAAAAAAAACGACAGACTTACAATTATGGCTTGCGGCGAAAGTGATTGTAAACGCCGTAACTACACAACCAGGAAAAACAAAAAAAATACGGCCGGAAGGATTGAACTTAAAAAATACTGCCCTTTCTGCAAAAAACACACGCTCCATAAAGAAACAAAAT
This sequence comes from Candidatus Gastranaerophilales bacterium, assembly GCA_028278605.1. GTDB lineage: Bacteria > Cyanobacteriota > Vampirovibrionia > Gastranaerophilales > UBA9971 > JANQEB01. The sequence goes on along the minus strand of JANQEB010000140.1, from coordinate 30,541 downwards.
AGAAGCACGTCATTCTGAGACCACCCTGACCAGAGGAGTGGACAAAGAATCTTCTGAACAAGGCAATGGTTTCTCAGGATGCATCTAAAAACAGGCGTCCTTAGTTCAGTTGGTAGAACGTCGGTCTCCAAAACCGGATGTCGTGGGTTCAAGTCCTACAGGACGCGTTTTTTAAACAAATTACTTCAGGGGGAATAACTCTCTCATAGAAGTTTGAATATAAAAAAAAGGGACAAAAATGAGCGATACCAAAAAAGAAGAACTTACAGTTAAAGAAAATGTAACTACTTATCTTAAAGGTGTACGAGCTGAATGGGATAAAATTACATGGCCCGAAAAAAAGCAGGTCGGAGTCGAAACAATTATTGTGCTTGTTGTTGTATTCTTCTTTACGCTGCTGGTCTACGTTTATGATGTGCTTTTTGAATTTGTGTTTGGATTAATACCGGGTGGATAAAGCTTATGAATCAACAGGAAAAAAAGAAGAGATGGTATATAGTTCACACCTACTCAGGACATGAAAACAAAGTTAAAGTTAACCTTGAAAAACGTGTTGAGTATATGAACCTTGGACACAAGATCTTTAAGGTAGAGGTTCCTCAAAAATCGGTAACAAAAGTAAAAGACGGAAAACGCCAGGATAAGGAAGAAAAGATTTTCCCGGGCTATGTGCTTGTTGAAATGATAATGGACGACGATAGCTGGTACGTAGTAAGACATACTCCGGGAGTTACCAAATTTGTAGGCGCGGAAAGAAAACCAATCCCTGCCAGGGACGCTGAGATTAATAAAATCCTGCGTAAAACCCAGGCCCTTCCTACAAAAGTTGAACTTGATATCAAGGTTGGGGACAAGGTTAATATCATCACCGGCCCGTTTGCTGATTTTGTCGGCGATGTTATGGAAGTTTACCCTGATAAAGAAAAGCTTCGCGCTATGGTATCAATTTTCGGGCGCGACACTCCCGTGGAGCTGGAATATAATCAAATTCAAAAACAAGACTGATCGTTACCCTGAAGGGCCTATTGATAAAAGGATTGAGATTCTTCGCTTCGCTCAGAATGACGTGTAAAAAGCTCAGAATGACGATCTAAAAAAATACAAAGAAAGGTAATAAAAATGGCAAAAAAAGTAATGGCGCTTATAAAACTTCAGATTCCGGCGGGCAAAGCAAATCCCTCACCGCCGATCGGCCCTGCTTTAGGTCAACACGGTGTAAATATTATGGACTTCTGCAAGCAGTATAATGCCCAGACACAGGACATGGCAGGCAGCATCATTCCTGTTGTGATCGAAGTTTATGAAGACAGGTCATTTTCGTTTATTACAAAAACCCCGCCGGTTTCACAGCTTATCCAGAAAGCTGCCGGTGTGGAAAAAGGTTCTTCTGTACCTAATAAAGACAAGGTCGGAAGCATAACTTTAATCCAGATAGAAGAAATTGCAAAAACAAAAATGCCTGATCTTAACGCAACTACAATTGAAGCTGCAATGGAAATGGTAAAAGGCTCCGCACGCAGCATGGGTATTACTGTTCAGGAGTAGGTAACAAAAATTTTGTTATTTTCTACCCATCAACCTTTTGTGTGCTGGCAAGACTTTACCTGCTAAAATACGGACAATATGCCAGCGGGAAAAAATGTTCATTCCCGGCAGAGCCCGCCTGCTTCGCTTCGGATGTTGATTTTCCGGCTTAACAGCAAGGCTATAATGCCTCGCAATGACGGATGCGGCGTTGCTTAAAATGATAGCTTGATATTGTAACATACTTTTCAGACACCCTCTAACACTTTTGCATTCGCAAACTAAAATAAGCTAACTCATTTTTGATATAACCATTTTTTCTTAACGCCAAATTTAAACTTATAATACTTTTTACCCTAAAATTAACCTTCAGATTTAGTGCAAAATTTCTATATACACCTGGCGATGGATGATAAGATACATCTGATGTTGTACCTTAAATAGTAACGTGTGGGTAATTATAACTAAAATTGGGGTAGGATGAGCATAGAAAGCCTGGACATAACTCTGGCCCGTATTAGGGAAGTCGAAAGCCGTATCAGTATTATCCGGCAAAAAATTGACCGGTTAAATCCTGATAATGACACTCAGGTAAAGGCTTTTGATAAAGTTCTCCACGAAAAACTCGAGGAAACAAAGCCAGGCCTGCCGGAAAATATTGACAGAAAAGACATTAAACAGCTTATCAACAAATACTCAAAGGAAAACGGCCTTGATGCCGGTCTTGTAAATGCGGTAATCCAGGCAGAATCAGCGTTTGACAAAAATGCTGTTTCCCCGGCAGGAGCCGGCGGTTTAATGCAGTTAATGCCAAAAACCGCAGCAAGCCTGGGGATAGAAAACCGGTTTGACCCGGAACAAAACATATCAGGGGGTACAAAATATCTTAAAAAATTGATAAGTCAATACGGCTCGGTTGAACTGGGCCTGGCAGCTTATAACGCAGGTCCTGAGAATGTAAATAAGTACGGGGGAATCCCGCCGTTTAGCGAAACACAGGACTATGTAAAAAAAGTGCTGAAATTAAGGGAAAATCTTTAATATCCGGCAAATCAGGAGGTAAAAATGCTTCAGGGTATTGATACAGCAGCAATAGGAATGGCAAGCATAATTGACCAGAACGATATCATTGCCAATAATCTGGCAAATGTTAATACTATTGCATTTAAACAGTTAATACCTACTTTCAGGAATATAGAGGAAGCGGAAATTCCCGCACAAGGGCAAAACATAGCTCCAAAAGGCAGCTTAAGTCTTGGAAGTATGATAGATACTACCAGCCTTGATTTTAGTCAGGGTTCCCTTAAAAAAACAAATAGAACACTTGATGTTGCAATAAATGGCGAAGGCTTTTTCGTTGTAGAAAACAGCCTCGGAGAATTTTATACCAGAAACGGCAATTTTACCCTGAATGAAGACGGTGATTTAGTAACAAAAACCGGGGATAAGGTCCTATCAGAAAGTGGGGGTGAAATCAATATCAGCATTGAGCAAAACCTGTCTAAACTGTGCATAGCAGAAGACGGCAGGCTAATGTACGGAAATGAAGAGATCGGAAAGTTGAAAATAGTCAACTTTGAGGATGCTTCAAAGCTAAAAGCTTTCGGGCACAGTCTTTTTAAAAATACCGACCCGGGTTCAAAACCTGAAGAAATGGAAAGGCCCAATGTCGCCCAGGGATACCTTGAGTCCTCAAATGCAAACGTTGTAAAAAGCATGATTGACTCAATAACAGGCTCAAGAACTTATGAAGTGCTTTCAAAAGTAATAAGAGACAGTGATGGAACACTTAGAAAAACAGTTACAGAAGTGGGAACGGTTTCAACGTAATAAATCAGGCTTATTAATAGGATAGACGCGGAGGAAATTTATGTTAAGGTCTTTAAGTACAGCAGCAACAGGGATGTTAGCCCAACAGCTAAACATTGACGTAATATCAAACAACCTGGCCAACGTAAATACATCAGGTTATAAAAAAGTAAGGGCCGAGTTTCAGGACTTATTGTCGCAGACAATAAAACCGGCAGGCGCGCAGATTTTCCAGGGTACAACACAGCCCGTGGGAATCCAGATAGGCCTCGGCACAAAACCATCAGCTACAATGAAAGAGTTTAGCGAAGGCGTGTTAAAGACTACAGGCGGAACTTTTGACCTTGCTATTGAAGGCGACGGATTTTTCCAGGTATTGCTCGATGACGGTTCAACGGCATATACACGCGACGGCAGCTTTAAAGTTGACTCAAACGGTCAATTAACGACCAGTGACGGGTTGATAGTCCAGCCTCAGGTTGCTATTCCTATAGATGCAACAGAAGTAGCAGTAACACCTGACGGAAGAGTTTCTGTACTGGTAGCAGGCGAGCCAGCCCAGACAGAAATAGGCGCACTAACCCTGACTAAATTCCCAAACCCCTCAGGCCTGAGCTCTATCGGTAAAAACCTTTATACGGAAACTTCAGCTTCCGGCAATCCTATTGAGAGCCAACCGGGCCAGGATGGTTTAGGTTCAATTCAGCAGGGGTTCCTGGAAGGTTCAAATGTCCATGTGGTAGAGGAATTAATTAATCTTATTCAGGCAGAACGTGCTTTTGAGTCTAATTCCAAGTTGATAAGCTCTTCAAACAACCTGCTCCAGATCCTTAACCGCATGAGTTAATAGCTAACATCACTTTGGTCATTCTGAGGGGGTTATCCCTGAAAAATCTCTGAGAACCTTCGCTTTGCTGAGGATGACGATAAAAAGGAGAAGACAAATTGAGAAAACTATTTAACATAGTCATTTTTTCAACAATTATGCTTCTTGGATTCAATCCGGGGGCATACAGCACTGTTTTGAATTCTCAATTTATCTCTGAACAGGTTAAAAACAGCATTATTGAAAACCTGAAAGATAAATATGAAGGCAATATAGAAGTTAATATCAAATCAATACCCTATAAAACAGTAGAAATCCCTGACGGTAAAATCGAAATAAAGACTAATATCAATAGCTTAAGTACAGTATCAATCGTAAAAGCAGGTATTTACGTAAATAATAAAAAGGTTAAAACTTTTGGTGTAAGAGCCGAAATAACAATTATTAAAGACAGTGTCTGGGTGGCCAGGGACTGGATAAAACGCGGTGAAACCCTGACTAGCCTTAAAAAGGAAAAACAGGAGATTACTCTATCTCCGGCCAAACTACCGGGAAGGAACTTCAAACCTGCTCAGTATATGGCAAGAAGAAATATTAAGCCCGGAGAAGTCATAGAACTCAACGATATTCAGGCGCTTCCGACAATAGTCAGGAACAGCCCGGTCTCAGTCATATTCAAAACACCCTCAGTGTCTGTTACAATTCCGTGTACAGCAGTTACCAGCGGTAAAACCGGGGATTTTATAAAAGTAAAAAGTAAAAAGTTCAAAAAAAACTATACAGGTAAAATCATAGGCAAGAACCTGGTTTTAGTAAACATTTAGGGGTAAAAGACAAAGGTAGGAGAGATAAACAATGATTAAAAGCAAAAAATCATCACAAATATTAATATACTTAGCAGCACTAACACTAATAAGCCAGGGTGTATCAGCAGAATCTCTATTTCAAGCAGGAGTTTCCCAGGCAGTGTACCCAATGCAGCCAAAATCGCTTTTTAGCACAGTCCGCGCAAAAACCATCGGGGATGTTATAACCGTTGTTATAAGCGAGGATGCACAGATAACAAACGACCTTTCTCTCAATGTAAACTCTAACTCCAGCCTGGAGGATAGTTTTAGCACAATAATAAATGACCTTTTCAGCAGCGCCAGAGAAGGTATAAGGGTTGATATCCCCAATATGGACGACTTTGGGGGGGCTTCCACTACACAAAACCAGGCCAACGCCGAAAGAACCATTCAGATTACAGATACAATGACAGCCCAGGTTGTACAGGTTTTGCCGAACGGAAACCTTGTTATACAGGGCAAGAAGCTTGCTATAAATGCCGGGGAAAAAACACAGGTAATACTAAGCGGAATAGTTGACCCCCGCTTTATTACCAATGCAGGTACTGTACAGTCTACAAACATCGCTAACTTCCAGCTGGCAGTCGTCGGAAACGGGACAGTATCAAGGCATGACTCAGAAGGCTTAATTAACAGGATATTTGGATATATTTTCTAGAAAGATGCTTTTGGATATAAATTAATGACAATCAGGTAAAAAAGGGGACGGATATACAGGATGAAAAAGCTAATTTTAATTTTATCACTTTTAATGGTCTTTAACTCAGGCTATATGCCGGCTTATGCCAACAAAGTACGTATAAAAGACGTTACACATATTGACGGCATCCGCGAAAACCAGCTTGTCGGCTATGGCGTTGTTGTTGGCCTTCCTAGAACAGGCGATAACAGTAGATCAACACAGATTACTAATATTTCATTATTGAAAAACCTTGGTACTGTTATAGATTCTCCTAATGATATCAAGAATGGCAACACTGCCGCAGTAATAGTTACGGCAATGGCCCCGCCTTTTGCCCGTAACGGCGACAGAATCGATGTTACTGTCTCTTCAATGGCTGATGCTTCAAGTCTTGAGGGCGGTATACTTATCCAGACACATATGATGGCGCCCAATGGAGAAGTTGTTGCCGTAGCCCAGGGACCTATTAGCGTAGGCGGGACAAGTGCATCAGCAGGCGGAAGCTCTGTAAGGACAAGCATAGTAACTTCAGGAAGAATTCCTAACGGTGCGATCATTGAAAGGGATATAACTTCAGACATAGGCGATGAGTTAGGGCTTAAGCTGGTTCTGCATAGACCGGACTTCACAATGGCAGCAAGAATTGCTGAAACTGTAAATGACAAAATTGCGCCGGCAAAAGCAATAGACGGCAGTGCAATCAGAATTGTAATACCGCCAAAATTCAATGATGACAGGATAAAATTTGTATCAATACTGGAAAATTTGACTCTACGCAGTGCTGATTCTATAGCAAAAGTTGTAATTAATGAAAGAACAGGCACTATAGTCATAGGTAACAATGTAAAACTCCTGCCGGCAGCTGTTGCACACGGAAACCTCAGTGTTACCGTAAGGACTACCAACGAGATTTCCCAGCCTACTGAATTTGCAACGGTTGGAGAAACTTTACCTGTAGTCAACTCAGAAATTGAAGTGGTTGAAGAAGAGGGCAGGCTGGTAGAAGTTGCTCCAAACGCTAACTTAAGCGAGCTGGTAAGGGCGTTAAACTCCATTGGGGTAACACCTTATGACCTTATATCAATACTTCAGGCCCTTAAAGCAGCCGGAAGCCTTCAGGCACAGCTGGAAATTATTTAACTATACATGTTTTCATCCTGAGCACTTTGTTTCGCTCGGCACAGCCTCTGTGAAATATCTCGGAATGACGAAAAAACCAGGAATGACACGGGAAAAGGAAAACAAAAATGATAGAACCAAATGCACAGCAGCAAATAGATATAAATTCAGCCCAGAACAGGATTGACAAGCTCTCAGGCATTAATTTCAGCAATAAAACCGACAAACAGCTGATGGAAGCCGCATCCCAGTTTGAAGCTGTCTTTATTAACCAGTTTTTTAAGTCGATGGACGCGACTATTGAAAGGGACGGTATGTTCTCAGGCGGCAGGGGCGAAGAAATGTTCAGGTCAATGTTTTACGACGAAATCGCAAAAAACATTGCTTCCAGCCCGGAAACTTCATTTGGTTTTGCAAAACAGGTTTATGAACAGATGAAAGATTTGGTATAGGGGTCAAAGAATATGGCAATTAGTGGTATTGGTTTTCAGGAGAATAGCTTACAGGTATTAAGGGCTCAAAATGCCTTTCAGAAGACTATTAAAAATATTGAGGAATCTCAAAAAACCGGAAAACTACCTCAGCAAGAGGATGTAAAAGTTTCAATTTCCTTAAAAAATATAAATAAAGAAGCTGTTTCAGACCCCCATGAAACCATGAAGCGGGTTCAGGAACGCAAAGACCCATACATAAGCGAAATCAGGGAATTTGCAAATAAATATAACATAACTGATATTGAAGACCAGGAAATAGAAGAGGCTTTAAAGTATGGGACAAGTCTTTTAGCTGACTATACAGCTTAAAAAACGGGAGGTTTTTAAGGGCAATGCAAAAAGAAATACTGGAACTTGAAAAAATACTGGAACAGGAAATAGATGCTTGCTCAAAACTTGAGCAATATATCGGCCATAAAAAAGAATACCTTATTAAAGGGGATATAGAAGGCGTCATGAAAGTTGACTGCGAGCTGGAAAAATACAATTGCGCACTGGAAGAGCTGGAGGAAAAAAGATTACAGCTCTATCCTGATAAAAAAACCCTTTCCGAGATTATTGAAACAATTGAAGAGAAAAAAAAGGCTCAGGATATAGAAAAATTAAAGGATAAACTGAATGAAGTCCTTAAAAACACTCAAAAACAAAACTATCATAGCGCTGAGCTTATAAAACATTCCCTGAAAATAATCGAGAGCTCCATTACGTCAATAGTAAACGTGCTGGTGCCTGAAAATTCCTCTTATAACAGCAGGGGTAAGGTCATAAAAGATGAAAGCGCACAAACAATAAGCTCAATTGTTCACGAAGCTTAAATAAAAATTAATTAATTAAATAAGGGGAGAAAAAAATGGGAGGAACCCTATCCAGTATATACAGTGCACAAAGGTCGTTATCTTTAAACCAGGCTGCAATTGACCTGATAAACAGCAACATAGCAAATATGAACACCAAGGGCTACAGTAAGCAGCGGCTGGAAATATCACAATTAACAAGCGGCGATATATCAACTAACCCTCAACAAGAAGTTTATGATATGCTGGGTGCGGTTATAAGCGATATTTCCAGAAACAGGGATATTTACCTTGACAACTTGTACAGAAGTGAAAATTCCCAGCTTAATTATTATAAAGAATTAAGTACGAATTCTGATTTAATTGAAGATATAACCAGTGAACTGGACGGTGTGGGCATTAACCAGTCACTCGCGGAATTTTACGATGCGCTAAACCAGTTAGCGTTGGGCCCTGAAGATATTGTTACCAGAAATAACGTTGTGCAAAAAGCGCTGGAATTAACAACAAATCTTAATTCCACTTATGAGAGGCTGAACGATTTAAGAGTCAGTCTCGTGGGGGATTATACCAATCCTTCCTCAATTGAAATCAGTAAACTAAATACAGCTATAGAAGACCTTAATAACAAGCTAAGCTCTGTAGCTGACCTGAATGATGCTATTGTAATATCGTCTTCTCAGGGGAATGCTCCTAATTACCTGCTTGACCAGAGAGACATACTTATTGATGAAATTTCAAGCTTAATTCCGGTTGAAGTAACCTATCATGAAAACGGTTCAGCAACTCTGTCCATAAGCAATATTAACCTTGTAAGCGGGGCAGAGCTGGCCGGGACGTTTGAGGTTGTTGCGGGAGACATAAATAACCCTTCAATAGTGGAAATTAAAAATGATGCGGGCGGGACAACTGTCTCAGATGCTTATTCCCTGCTGGATTCCGGGCAAATAGGCGCTATTCTCAAAATGGGAGGCTCTGACGCTAATGAATTAACTGTAAAATCAGTAATAGATAACCTGGATACCATTGCACAGGAACTTGCATCAGCCCTTAACTCCATACAGACATTTGATCCGGCGTCTCCTCCCGTTAATCCGGATAATGAGCCAAGATATATTATTGACGGGCGGCTTTCTGACTTTGCGAACGGAGATCCTGAGCCTCCAAGCTTTTTTGTGGATGATTCAGGTAATACAACAGGCATCACGGCAGGGAATATTACAATTAGCCAGGATATAATTGATGATCCTTATAAAATAGCTGCTGCCTCTTCCCCGCCTGAGTCTGCTCCGCCGGTTGTGCCGTCTGATGCTCCTGACCTTACCGAAACAGGAGATGGAAGCAACGCGCTGCTTATGTCTAAGGTAAGGGATATCCTTATTTCAGGACTTGGAAATTCTACAACAGAGCAGTTTATAGCTAATATAGCCGGAGAAATCGGAAGTAAGGCAAGCTCTATAAAAAACAACCTTGATATAAAAAGCAGTGTTTTCCAGCAGGTAGATCTGAAAAGACAATCTATAACAGGAGTTAACCTTGACGAGGAAATAACCGACTTAATCAGGTTTCAGCAGTCATACGAAGCCGCTGCAAGGATTTTTGATGTGGTTAACCAGAATATAAAGACAATAATTAATATGGTCAGTTAAAAATTAATAAAGTCAGTACAATTAACATTATAAGAGGATTTTAATATGTATACTCAGCGGATTACCAGTGGTTATATGTATAGCAGCGTGCTAAACAACCTTTTTATAAACAGGGACCTGTTAGTGGACTTGCAGACAAAAATAGCTTCCGGCAAGGAATTTAACAAGGCTTCCGAGGATGTTTTTTCCGCTACAACTGTTATAAATACCAATGCTTCAATGAACAAAATAAATACTTACCTTACGAATATAAATAATGCAAAATCCGAGCTGGAAACCGCTGATAAAGCATTGTTAACCACTCTTGACTCGGTGCATAAGACAAGGGAGCTTACGGTTCAGGCACTAAACCTGACTTCCGGGGAGGATGAAATGGTCCTCATAGGAGAGCAGGTAGAACAGTTAATTGAACAGGTTAAAAGCCTGGCAAACACTAAATACGGCCAGAAATACATTTTTGGAGGACAGGTTACAGGTACAGCACCGTTTACGGACGGGCCAAATACAGGGGAAATTCAGTATAACGGGTCAAAGGACGGGAGCGGTGCAAGACAAATAGAAATCGCTGAGGGCGTCTTTATTGATGTAAACCTCAATGGAGACGATGTTTTTGGTTATTACTATACGGGAGATCACGACAAGGATGGCGCAACTCCTGATACACTGGAAGGACAGGGCTTGCTTCAAACGCTGGTAACCCTCAGGGAAGAGCTCCGCGCCGGAAACCAGGATAAAGATGTTATAAACCAGAAACTGGCCGACCTGGATACTGACCTGGGAACACTCCTTGAGGCCCAGTCAACCCTGGGAGGAATTCTTGAGAGGCTCGATGTTACAGAGCAAATTCACGAAGATGACCTCATTAACCTTACAAAAACAAAATCAGACGCCCAGGATGTTGACCTTGCAGAGGCTATATCTGATTTAACTTTCCAGGAAACAGTCCTTCAGGCTTCCCTGGCGGTCAGCGCAAGAGTAATCCAGCCTTCTATAATGAATTACATTTAAATAATTATCCTACCTACCGTCTCATATTGCCGGGTTTTTGCGCCCGGCTTTTTATTACCTACTTATTATATCAAAGCACCACTCAGATTTTAAGCAGGGTCTTTTTCTCAAAACCTGTTCTTCAAAGCATTTTGTTTTTTAAAATCTTGCCGGTCCATATTAAAGCTGTCTTTTAAAACATTGATTTTATTATAATATAGTAAATATGAATTACTGTGTAAGAGACATATTACCCGAAGATAATGAGCAACTTAAAGTTGTAATTCAGAAAACATTGACCGAGCAAAAATGTTTTGAATCAGTGAACTTAACTGACCCGCAAAGATTAAAAGACTTATACTCACAATATACACAGGAAGAAATCAGGTTTTGGGTCGTGGAAAACCGGGAAAGCAATAAAATCATAGGCTGTGCAGGTTATGCCCCCCTGGAAAGTAAAATTTGTGAACTTCAAAAAATGTACCTGCTTCCTGAGGCAAGAGGATGTGGCGCTGCAAAAGCTCTTCTTGATAAAATAATACAAGGAGCCGGAAAAGAAGGTTTTGAAAAAATATACCTGGAAACTATGCCCAGGCTTAAACCAGCAATCAGGTTCTATAAAAAAAACGGCTTTGAAATACTTTCTAGGCCGGTTGGGAATACCGGTTATGTCGGGTGTTCAGTCTATATGATTAAGTCAATCTAAAAGGTAATAAATATGAATACAAAACCAAGAGTAATAGGGGTCCAAATCCGGCCTGAACCGGGCAATAAAAAGGTTAACCTGGAAAAAGCCCGGAATTTTATTGAGCAATACGCATGGTTTAAACCGGACTTGGTGGTGCTGCCTGAGGTCTTTAATTCCGGTGTTGACCATAATGACCTTTGCGCGCTTGCGGAACATATTCCGGACGGGCCTACGACCGGGTTGATGATGGAACTGGCTAAAAAACTCAACACCAACATAGTCGCAGGCAGCTATGTTGAAAAAAAACCCGGCGGGGACTGTAAAAATACTTCAATAGTAATAGACAGGCAGGGCGAAATTATAGCCAGGTACGAGAAAGTCCATTTATTTAACTACCATGGCAGTGAGGAATCAAAATTTGTAACAGAAGGAAGTAAGGCTGTGCTGGTGGAAACTGATATCGGCAAGATCGGGCTTTCCATATGTTTTGATGTAAGGTTTCCGGAATTATACAGGGCCCTTACTTTTGCCGGCGCGGAAATCATCACTAATGTTGCTGCTTTTCCTTACCCCAAGCTTGACCACTGGGTAACCCTTAATAAAGCCCGCGCTATTGAGAACCTGGCTTATGTGGTTACTGTAAACCAGTGCGGGCGAGTGAATATAAAACGCCAGAACCTTGGCATGTCAATGGTGATAAACCCATGGGGTGAAGTTGTGGCTTCAGTCGGCGGGGAAGAAGGGGTTATGATGGCGGAAATTGACCTTGAAATGCTTAGAAGGACAAGACAGGAATTTTCTGTTCTGGAAGATATAAGACCGCATGCCTATCAGGTTGAAATTTCAAAAGACCGCTGAGAAAATGCTTCATACAGGATAATTCCGGCTGAAACACTGAGGTTCAGCGACTCAACCTCTTTATGCATGGGGATTTTTACGCTGAAATCCGACTGGTCTGTTAATTCGCAAGATAACCCCCCGGCTTCTGAGCCGAAAAATATCACTGTGGCAGGTTTATAATCAGCTTCAAAATGATTTTTCGCATTTATACCGGCAACAGCAGTACTTATAAACTGAAATTTGCAATACTTGAGAAGTTCCTGCTTTAGCCCCTGTTTTTGTCCAAAATAAATTACGGGTATTTTCCACAAATTCCCCGCAGAAGACCTGACTGTCTTGGGATTGTAAATATCAGAGGGTTCTCCGGTAAGGATAATACCGGAAACCCCTGCCGCTTTAGCTGTCCTGATTATTGTCCCGAGATTGCCGGGGTCTTTTATGTCTTCCAGAACCGCAATAAGGGGAGCTTTATTTTGGATTAAGTCATGCAGGCTGTAATTTAGCTGTTTAGCCACGGCAAGCACTTCACACGGGCTGTCAGTGGTGGAAATCTTCTTTAAAACCTTTTCATTTACTAAGTAGAGGGTATCACCGGAGAAATTTCGGGCTTTTTCCTTTGCTGATTCGCTTAGGAAAATATGAGTAATTTTAACCCCGTAATTAATAGCATCTTCAACGCCCTTGTAGCCCTCAATAATGAACATGCCGGTTTCCTGCCTGTTTTTCTTCCGGTGAAGCGAAACAACAGTTTTAACTACAGGGTTTTGAATACTGGAAACAGTTTGCATATCAGCCTATTTTACACCCGTTATATTCTTCAAGCCGGGTTTTTTCCTGTTCTGTAAGCATGTTGGGGTTTATCAGGTTTTCATCAAAAGGAGCCCTTGTCAGGGTCTTAATTTTGACTTTTCCCCCTTCATTAACGGCCATAACCGTGTTTTCTATACGGACACCGCCCCAGCCTTCCCTGTAAAGACCGGGTTCAACCGTGAAAACCATGCCGGGTTTCAGGGGAGTGCCGGAAGACTCGGAAGGCCCGATTCTTGGCGGGGATTCATGTACCGGGATTCCCACGCCATGCCCTGTTGCATGGGAAAACGCAAACCCCTCCGGTTTATTGGCGTCTACAACTTCTCTTACCGCAAAATCAAGGTCATAGCCTGTTGTTTCTTCGGTGATTTCAAGGTTAATGCCTGCAAGAAGACCCTTTAAAACCGCTGTATAGACATTTTTTTGCAGGCAGGTCGCAGGGATATCGTGTTCTCCCGCGAGAAAAGTCCTTGTCTGGTCAGTTGCATAACCTCCTTCAAAGTATGCCCCGCAATCAAGCAGTACCAGTCCGCCTTTTTCAATAAACTTCTCGGCAGACGGCTTTGAATAATGAATAATAGCGGTATTTTGACCGCTTGCGGTTATAGGCTCAAAGCTAAGGCCTACCGAACCTTCTTCTTCAAACAGGCTTTTTACCCTGTCGGAAAAGTCCTTTTCACTAACCCTGATGCCTCTTTCAAGGTTTTGGTTAAGCCAGCAGGTTATGCGGTTAACTACGATATCTGTTTTAAGATAACATTGCGATAAATATTGAAGTTCCTGCTCATTTTTTATGGATTTTAGCTCAGAAATATAGCTTTCCTTGATTTCAACGACTTTTTCAGCAAGGTTTTCGATTTTCCTGAACACGGACAGCGTGGTAGAACCGGGGTGATAATACACACTGGAGACGTTATTTTCTTTGGAAAGTCCTTTTATAAAAGCGTTAAACTCACTTTCGGGCATAAAAACAAAATTATCCGGGGTTTTTGTATGAAGCCTGGCAAGGTCAGTGAATACATAGGCTTTATTCCTGAAAATGATTGCTTTTGCTTTAAATGCGGAACTATAAGGGATTTCCCGCCCTCTCAGGTTTGTCAGGTAAGCTATTTCAGCAGGGTCAGTAATCAACATCAGGTCAATATTGTTTTCTTTTTTATAGTTATTAATAATTTCAAGTTTTTGCCCGGGTGTTGTACCTGTGATTTCTTCGGGGATATATCTTAAAGACTCTTCCGGCGTTGACGGCTTTGCCTGAATTATCGGGTCATGCTCATATTCAAGAATTTTTATGTCCTGCTTGCCTTCCAGGTTTTTTAACAATTCCTTGAAGCCTGCACAGCTTGTTTTAGGAGAAACAATCCCAATAGTTGAGCCATTAGTTGCCAGTTCTGCAAGTTTTTCAAAAAGGACTTTTTGCGGGGATTTACCCAGGTCGACCTTGATAAGGGTTATAACTTCAGGGTCAGTCTCGGTTTCCGCCTGGATATGATACCTCCCGTCAACAAAGAGCATGGCTTTATCATGAGTTACCAGGATATCCCCTGCTGAGCCTGAAAACCCTGTTAATAAAAAACGGGCATTATTTTGCGGGCAAACATATTCGCTTAAATACTCATCAGTAGAATTAATAATGAATAAGTCCAGGTTTTCTTTTACGAGAAATGAACGGAATAAATCCAGTATTTTCTTTGTTTCAAGCACAAAAACCTCATCTTTTTTACTGCTCTGAATTGTAGATTTATTATAACAAAAAGCATGGCCATTTAACTCGAATGACGGGTTAGCTAAAAACAATTATAGCTTGATAAAAATTCCTTAAAACGCCCTTGCTTAGCTCATTTCCTCCAAGCCTACCCCAGAGGAGGGCGCGCGGCTGCATGAATGAGGCTATGCTCCCGCTAACGCAGAGCCGCGCGCCTATTTTCTATAAATTTTAAGGAATTTTTAAAAATAACTAACCCGTCATTGAGGTTGTTTAACCCGCATCCAGTATATTTTTAAGCCTTTTATAAAAATTTTCATGAAAAGCAATTAAGTAAATAAAAATAGTGTTTTGCTCAGGGTCAATTCCGTATGCAATCCGCACTTCCTTGCCTTTGTATTTTATATGGCGGGAATACACGTTAGAAAGCGGAGAAACAAGCTTTTCCCCGGAATTTTCCGGGTCCTTTGATATTTGTTCAATAGATTCTTTAATCTTGACCCTGAGAGCTTTATCCAGTTTTTTCTGGGATTTATTTGCTGAATTAGTTAAAAAAATTTCAAACACTGCAATTCCTGTAAATAACTCTACAAAATCTATCTAATACTATCAGATAACCCATGGGTAGATCAATTATTTAACCTTGATAGCTAATTACGTAAAACATTAAAACTTTTTAAAATTTATAAAAAATTTATAACTAATTACAAAAGCAAAAATTTCTAGTCTTTTACTACTAGCAATAAAAGCTAAAAGATTACCCGATAACTATCTTAAAGAATAAGAAGATCCGGTAATGAATATATGAGCACTAAAGTTTAATAATTCTATGTAAGGAGGAGAAATTTTTTGCACATGTAAAAGTTACCTGTTTAATCAAGAAATTGGAGGAAAATTATAGGAAAAAATCCAATCGCAAAGACTTAGATTCCATGAAGTTAATACTTCTTTATTAGTTGTAGATGTTAAGGAGGTTTTTTATGAACTTGAAAAAATTATCAGTAGCAGCCGCATTGTCAATAGGAATCATGACATTAGGCGGTATTGCACGTGCTGATCAGGTCGGCGCAGCAGCACCTGTTTGCCCGCCGCCAAGAGTACAAATGCCATGTCCTGCGCCATGTCCTGTAGAACCATGCCCATGCCCAACAGGCGCGGCAGTCCCAATTTTACTGCCCCAGGCAGGACTTCCGCAGGAAGTGTACTCACCATTATTATCACAACCCCAATGCCCGGGCGGAGCAGCTCCGGTTTGCGAACCTATTACAGGAGTAATTCCAAACTGTGCTCCTAACGCAAAAATTATCAAAAGACAGGCATATGCATTCCCGGATATCGGAAGCTCAAGCGTTGTTATTCCAAAAGGCAGCCAGATGGTACAAATTGGCGGAGACGAAGAAGCTGTAGCTGTAAATTCAACGAACTGCGCAGGTATTTCCGCTGTTCCACAGGCCGGGGCCCTTACACTTATGCCTACAAGACAGGCAGGCGGGGCTTGCGGTCCTGTATGCCCGGTACAGGTTGCACAAGGCCTTGAAATTTTAAGGTGTAGCATCCCCGGAACAACAAGAGTTCTGCAATCAGCATATTGTGATCCTTGTATGACAGGCGCTGCAATGCCAATGTACCCAACAGGCGCGGCTTGTCCGGTAAACCCATGTGATCCCTGCAACCCATGCGCTCCGTTATGCCCAACAGGCGCAGCGGTTCCATTATATCCATACGACCCATGTAACCCATGCTCACCAATGGGAGCAGCGGCACCTATTTATCCATTCCCGACAGGCGCGGCTTGCCCGGTAAATCCATGTGATCCCTGCAACCCATGCCAGCCTATGGCAAACCCATGTAATCCATGCGCTCCGGCGGTTCCAATGGCAATGAACCCATGTAACCCATGTGATCCTTGCGCAACAGGTATAGGTTCACAATTAAGCGGTTGCCCAAGAACAATCCAGACATCAAGCGGTCTTCAAATCCAGAGAACTGCTCTTGTTCCTGTGATTATTCCTCAATCTACAGGAGCAGCCTGCCCGGTAGGCCCTCAGTTCCCTGACGTAAGCAACCAGATGATTTCAGGGTGCGATATTAATAAACTCGCAGCTCAAGGAGTTCTTGCAGGCTATCCTGACAGGACTTACAAGCCAAACCTTGCTATTCTCAGAGATGAGTTTGCAAGCGCAATCGTAGCAGGCGCAGCTCTTGAGGGAACTCCCGACTTCCAGCAGCAAATATTCAATGATGTACCTTTAAGCCACTGGGCAAATGCTGATATTGACAAAGCTTACAACAGCGGAGTAATGGAAGGCTATCCAAACTGTATGTTCAGGCCTAAAGACCCTGTAACAAGAGCTGAAGCATTAAGCAGCATAGCCAAGGCAATTCCCGGCGAGATTTCAGCCTGTGAAGCACAACAAATCCTTAGCTGTTACCCTGATTCTAACCAGATACCAGCCTGGGCTGCATCACATGTGGCAGAATCACTTAAGGCGGGAATCCTTTGTGATCTTCCTGACGGTAATTGTATAAGGCCTAATGATATTGCTTCAAGGTCAGAAGTTGCTTCAATGGTCGATGAATTAAGAGAAGTACTGGCTCTTGCGCCATGCCCGCAACCAACAGGCGCGGCAGCCCAGTTACAGCCGCAGGTCGTAACAACAACTATACCAACTCTTAAAATGCAGTTTGAAGATATAGTTTCAGCCAGAACCAGTGAAGTTGGCGATAGAATTGTTGCGAAAACAACAGAACCTGTAAATATGGACGGCGTTTTCTACCCGGCAGGAACAGTAGTAAGAGGTAAAGTCTCCGAAGTCGTAAGACCAGGAATAGGCCAGTCCGGAGCTATCAGGGTAGAATTTACTTCTATGGGAAACGACGGCTGCAAAACTACCCTTCCTAGAGAAATCCTTTCTGCAACAGTTGTTCAGGAAGATAATCCTAACATCATCGGCAGGTTCCTGGCATGGCCATTCAGCTGGCCCGGTAAAGTCGCCGGTGTTGCAGGCAGAACCGCTGGTGGAGCAGCTATTATCGCCGGTAACACAGTTGAAAACTTCCTGTGTAACATTGGTAACGGTACAAACGAATTATTCAACGGAGAAATCCCGGCAGCAGGAAGAAGCTACTTAATGGCGCTTACAGACCCGTTCGTTGGAGTATTCGATACAGCCAGGACAGCGCTTAGCGGTACTGTTGGTATACTTAAAGTATCAGGTGATGAAATTGCTTACGTTGTTAAGCCTGACGGCTCAAGAGTTGCTCAGATTAACCCTGATGAAATACTTTCAGTTGCATTTGCATCACAACAATAATAACTCACCAAATCTCAATATAAAGGGCGGGAAGAAATTCCCGTCCTTTCCTTTTTTGACAAGTGATATTTTTTGGTAGTGGTATAAAAATACTTGATTTGTCATTGCGAGCGAAGCGAAGCAATCCATCATCAAGTAAACTCAAGTGGATTGCTTCGTCGTTTCACTCCTCGCAATGACGTCATGTCAAAAAATACCACTACCAATTTTTTATCTTGCATATAATACTTTCCTTTATTCTTTACTATTAACATATTTTGCCAACATCACCGCTTGTTAAAAATTGGCAAAAATATTAAAAATAAACATAGAATTATGAACGCTATGAATTAAAATTAAGTGTTAAAATGAATAAACAAGAAATATTGACTAAATTTGGCGCAAATTTAAAAAAATATAGAAAAGGCAAAAAATTAAGCCAGCTTGACCTGGCTAATGCGGCTAAAACCGGAATTTCAACAATTAGCATGGCAGAGATTGGTAAGCAGGATTTAACTATGAAAACTTTATATAAAATTGCAAAAGCCCTGGATATCGAGCCTTATAAACTTTTAAAATTTGATTGATTAAATTCTATTACAGGTATAAAAATGTCTAAAACCGACATAATTCTTGAACTGACCAGCAATAAAACCAAAAGGACAACATTAATGTTTATACTAAAATGAGTTAGTTTTCGATAAAACCGGCAAAGCCGGATTTTACCGAAAACGTCGCTCCTGCTTCGCTTGCGAATGCAGGAGCTTTAGCTCATTTTCGCCTACCGATTTATGAATATTATTTTCATTTAACGGATGCTTATTGAAATCGGTATAACCCTAAGCTATGGGAATTATTTAAACAGGCATGTGAAAAAGACAATACCAAACCCACTCCAATGATTGAAAAATGGGTTTTAAATTACCTTGATGAAAAAAATATGCTCAAATAAAAGAGGTTAACAACTTTTTTCCGTCTTGGAAAATTTATAAGCAAAGTAAAGAAAAAAACCGGAAATAAAAACTGTGCCAACAACGGTTAAAATGTCATAAATTATCTGAGGCATTATCTATCTCCTTTATAAGGCATTTAATCTGGTCTTCTATATTTAAAAGTCCTTTTACAAATATTATTATAACAGGTATGCCTATAATCAACAAAACAGAACTAATAGGATTATCAAGAGTATAAATTAATCCGACTATACCTGTAGATATAACCAAAATGATTGCTATAAGATTGTTTCTTTTGTTAATCAAATGTTGAAATTCAAGTTTAATCCTGTCTTTAGTCATTATAAAATCCCTCTAAGCAAAGAATATCCAGCTCAAAAGCAAGTCAGCCAGCAGAATTGTAACAGCTGTCCAGATTGCGGATTTTGTGGTGGAAACCCCGATTTCTTTTGCCCCGCCCCTTGTCCTTAAGCCATGACAGGTGCAGATAAGCGCGGTTAGCAGCCCAAAAACCGCTGCTTTAACAAGGCTTACCTGGATATCATAAGTGTCTGTATACAGCCAGACAGACTGTATATACAACCTGGGATGCAAGTCAACCGTAATATTTGTAACAAACATCCCCCCAATAATACCTATCAATTCAGCAAGTATAGTAACAAGCGGGACCACAATCACCGCCGCGATTAACCTTGGAATTAGCAAATACTCTATAGGGTCTACTTTCAGGGCTTTAAGCGCATCAACCTGTTCTGTAATAACCATATTACTGATTTCTGCGGTTATAGCAGTACCTGCTCTGGCGCCTATGGCCAGGCTTGCAAAAATCGGAGCCATTTCCCTTATTAAAGCAACGGAAACCAACCCCCCAATATAGGCATCAGCGCCTGAGATAATGAAACCCTCGGCCACTTGCATCGAAAGTACCGCCCCGGCAACAAGAGATATTGTCAGGGAAATTGGAAGCGAGTCATAGCCGATTATAGCAGCCTGGTTAATGGTGTTTTTCAGGCTGATATCGCCTTTAACTATCTTTTGAGCTGCCTTAAACAGGTTTATTATGCAAAAACCAATGAAATCAATTATCATAAACCGGTGTGCACCAGTGCTTATACTTCTCTACTTTTCCTTTTACAATGTCAAAGTACAGATCCTGAAGCTTTTTAGTTATAGGGCCGACTTTTCCGTCCCCTATAGTCCTGTGATCTATACTTGTAATCGGGCTTACCTGCGCTCCTGTCCCGCAGAAGAACGCTTCATCCGCCATATAAAGCTCTGTTCTGTTTATTGCTTTTTCGACCGCTTCAAGTCCCAATTCCTCTTGAGCCATTTCTTTTATGGTATTACGGGTAATTCCCACAAGAATATTGTCAACTGCCCTTGAAGTAATTAACCGGCCGTTTTCAACAAGATAAACATTCATTGCGCTGCCCTCTGTAACAAGCCCGTCTTTACTAAGAACAATCGCTTCATCAAAACCGGCATTCATAGCATCTGTTTTTACCAGGCCGGTATTTACGTAAGCCCCTGAAATTTTTCCCCTGGGGGGAATTGTGTTGTCATCAAGCCTGTTCCAACTGGAAACACACACGCTTAACCCTTTTGAAATATCTATATAATCACCTATTATACAGGTAAATATCAGAAAAGAGTCCTTCCCTGTAAGTTTTGGGCCAATCTCACATTCGCTTTTATATAGAGTCGGTCTTATGTAAATATCTCCCTCAGGAGCGTTTTTTTTCATAAGTTCAACAGTTAAACCGCACATTTCATCAATGGAGTATTCAGGGACCATGTGCATTATTTTTGCGTTTTTGTGCATTCTTTCATAATGCTCTTTCATCCTGAATATATATATCTGCTTCTCCTGTGGGTTCCAGTATCCCCGGATTCCCTCAAAAATAGAAGTTCCATACAAAAAAGCATGAGTTTTTACGCTAATTTTGGCTTCCTGCTCAGGAACAAACTTGCCGTCCATAAAAACGTACTGGGTACTCATAAAAAATCTCCTTTCTTCCTATAGAAAGGATACAATTAATAAACAAAAAAGTAAAAAAATATTACTTTGCTATATAACCCGAATCTCTAACTTAACCTGAGTCGCCTGCTTAGTGATTTTCTTTTTGATTAAATCACTAAGCAGGCGACTCAGGTTAATTGTAAAAATCAAAATTTTTCAAAATTTATAAAAAAAAAGAGACCATTTGAAAATAGTCTCTTTAAATTAAAAATTAGAGTGTTATGTGTAATTTTTTAAAATTTATAGCGGGTTCTGTAAGGTTTTTATTTATGTGGTGCTTTATGAGATATTTTTTAAAATTTCTTGAGCCTTGTATATATATAAAGTATATACTTTTAAAAAAATTGTCATAATTTAACAATACTTAATAAGTTTATTTATAAATTTTAATATTTTAGACTAAAATTTAATCTATCATTGAAACTTAGCCGGTTTAAATTCTTTTATAGCTTATATGAAATGTTTGTGGTAGTTTAATTTATTATTATAAGGACGAGGATTAAATTATGAGTGGACAATTTGAACTGGGCAACAAGCACCTTGAGTGTATCCAAAAAACAAAAGAGTTGATTTCAAGAATTGAAAAAAATCTTCAGGACGATAGAAACCCCAAGCAGGTAATTACAAGCTATCTTTCTATGTCCCTAGGTTCACTACCCTCAGAAAATGAAATTTATGATGATTACCTTGGCATGACAGTTTCCCTGGAAGAAATTTCAAAAAATGATTCTTTATCCGCATATATTCTTGCTGACCAAATTGTTTTCAGGGAAATACTAAAAGCTTACACAAGTATTAAAGCTGAAAACCTCCTTGAAAAAGGTGAAACAGTTAGCCTGCTGTGCATGGAGCCTGGCTATACAGGACTTTGCGATATCCGGACAAAAGCCTCAAAAACTGCTGAGGGCTGGAGTGTGCAAGGAACCAAGCTGGTAAGTAACGAGCAGCTTTATTCTGATAAATTCATAATTTATGCTAAAGACGAAGAAAATAAGATCCGTTTATTCTTAGTCCACGAGAATGAAGTTAGGATTGAAGAAAGCGCAAAAACAATTTCTTCAGTTAAAATCCCTTATAACCAGATACAAATTAATCATTCATTTAAAGAAGATCAATGTATAGCTGTTATATCCGATAATTTAGAAAGCACAATGGCAGTTGCAAGGACTTTAGTTGCTGCTGTTTCAATTGGTATTGCCCATAGCGCGTTAGTAAAGGGAATTGAAATAGTAAAAGAAACCAAGTCTGCTACAGGAGAAAGCATTTCCACAAGCCAGAATTTACAGTTTACGCTTGCGGATCTGTTTAGCGAGGCGGAATCCGCAAGAATGCTGACATACTATAGCGCAGATTGTATGGATAAAACCAAACCAAATGTAAAAATCGCTTCAATGGCAAAAGTTAAAGCAAGTGAAGCCGCAAGCAACGTAACAATGGAAGTATTAAACATATTTGGAAATGTTGGTTTCCTGGCAAATTCAGATTTTGCGCCGCTTGTGCAAAGAAGCATAGATGCCCGTGTTAAAGGAGGAACAAACAGGCTCCAGAGAACACAGATTTACGATTACATGCTTGCTAAAAAATAAAGATTATTGAACAGTATTAAGAGCCTATCCGGTAATAAGCAATAAGCGACAAGGAAAAATTCTTATCAGTCATTAATTGATCACTCTGAGTAGTTACCTTGAGTTTTTGTATTATACTTTAACATCTTTCCTGATATTTTTATGCTAATATCAGGTCTATAAAATTTTATTTTACCGGATAAGAAGGTATTATGAGGTTTTTGATGAAAAATATAATTTTTAATGAAAAAGCAAAAAATTTCCTGGATGGGCCGGGTGATATAGAGAAAAACCGAAAAAATCTTCCCGGCAAAACGGATTTTCTGTCTAACAAACCAGCAATCATAATCACAGGTATTCTTTGCGTTGTGTTAACAGCGTTTTTTTACTTCTTTCCAAATGTAGATATAGAATTTACAAAATTGTTCTACATGGGAGACGGGAAGTTTTTAATGGCAGGTTCGCCTGTTAACTATTTTTACCATAAAATCCTTGTGCTTATGATGGGTTTTTCTCTTATTATAATTAGTTTAGCTTATATAGTCGGGGAATTTCACAAAAAACCCGTCTGGACTTTAACCAGGAGAAGATTTTTTTTCATTATTCTTTCTTTTGCTATTGCAGCAGGTTTTATGACGGGTTTTATACTGAAAAGCCACTGGGGCAGGGCAAGACCAAGAGATATCATGGAATTCCACGGTACAAAGCAATTTACCGCTGCAGGTGTAATTTCAGACCAGTGCCGGGGGAATTGCTCATTTGTATCCGGGGAAACTTCACTTGCCGTTTGCTTTTTATCCCTGGCTTTACTTGCCGGAAAACACAGGAAAATTTGGTTTTGGGTGATAACGCTTTTTGCGGCGTCAGTTGCAATTATGCGGGTAGCAACCGGTGCGCACTTTTTAAGCGATGTTATACTTGCCGGGCTTTATTCATTGCTGGTAATTTTAATACTTGAGCGAATACTGCTAATCCGGTCTTTGCCTGAAAAAACCGCGGGATAACTTACCTTGTTAGCCCAAGCCAGCGCCTGAGTTCATAAAAAAAGCTGTAAGGTTCAACACCTTTAAGCCTGATAGCTTTATCAGGGCTGGCAGTTGATATAACAAGCTCATTTTCACTCTTTTCTATTAAAACCCCGTGCTTGCCTGCTGGTTTATCAAGCTTTACGACTTCAGATGATTTTGCGAATAAAAAGCCGTTTTTATACCGGGTATAGCACTGAACCCACGGATGCAGCCCCCTGACCTGATTATGTATGGACTCAGCCGGGTTTTCCCAGTTAATATAGGCATCATCAGCTGATATAGCGGGAAAATAACTGGCTTTAGATTCGTCCTGGGCTACAGGAACCGCCTCTGCTCTTTCAAGCCTGTCAAGAAGGATTTTTACAGCTTCCTTTGCCGTAAAAGCACACTTTCTTTTAAGGGTTTCTCCTGTATCAATTTCGGAAATTTCAACTTCTGACTGCAATAGAATATCTCCGGCATCTATTTTTTCATTCATAAGATGAAAAGTAACCCCTGTTTTGGTTTCACCCTGTCTTATAGCGGAAGCATACGGATTGCTGCCCCTGTGTTTTGGGAGTAAAGAGGGATGACAGTTGATACAGGCCACTTTAGGCAGGTCTATAGCTTCGCTTTTCAGGATTTCACCCCAGGAAGCAACAATTATCACATCGGGCCTGAGCTTTTTCATTTGGTCTGTAAACTTACCGGTATTTGCCCTTACTGCTTTAATTTCCTTTAAGTCCTGAGACCTGATTATTGAAAGTAAGTGGTCAGGGGCAAAAGTATCCTGCAAGAATGATGCCAGCCTGTTAGTTTTTGAATGACGCCACCTCATAATGCCTGCGAGTTTATGTTTTGTCTGCAAAATCCCCAAAACAACAGACTGGGCAAGTTCACCATATCCTAAAACTACTACTCTAAGCATTTTAAACCTTTAATTAAAAGACATTTCAACAGCTGCCATTGCGTGAATCTGGGTAGTGTTAAAAGCGGGAATCTCTGTTTTTTCCAACAATAAAGGTATTTCTGTACAGCCCAGCACAACTCCCTGGGCGCCGTTTTCTTTCATTTGCCTTATGGCCTGGCGGTATTTTTTCCTGGCCTCATCAAGGAAAATTCCCCTGCACAGCTCGTCATAAATAATCCGGCTGACCTCTTGGCGTTCCTGTTGTTCAGGAATCACAACTTCTATACCGTGTTTTTTTAGTCTTTGTGTATAAAATTCCTCTTCCATAGTAAATACAGTCCCTAAAAGTCCTACTTTGTCTATATTTTGAGACTTTATTTTCTGCGCGGTTGCATCAACAATGTGAAGAAGAGGTATAGAAACTTTTTTTTCTACCTGCGGCGCAACTTTATGCATTAAATTTGTGCAAATTAACAAAAAATCAGCGCCGCCTTTTTCCAGTTGTATAGCAGCGCCGGATAGGATTTCTCCTAACTTTTCCCATTCGCTCTTGAATTGAAGCTCTTTTATTTCCTGGAAATTCATACTATAAAGTATAATTTTAGCTGAGTTATTTCCCCCAAGTCTTTTTTGGACTTCGCAGTTTATCATCCTGTAATACTCTACGGTAGACGCAAAACTCATGCCCCCGATAAGGCCTATTGTTTTCATACTTTTTCTCCAGCTAAGTATTATTTATATATATTTTAATTGAAACCCGGTTAATATTTCAAAATTTCTTCGGGTTAGCTAAAAAAAAATTATAGCTTAGAGCCTATCCGGAAAATATTTTTATAATCAACAAACATCTGTCATTCTTGCGAGGGCTCAATGACAATTTAAGAGCCCGTGGCAATCTGGCCAAATAACATTATGTGCTTTCTCACCCCATTTAGACAGATTACCATCCCGTGTCAAGCACGGGGCAGGCTTTCTCGTAATGACACTTCGGGAGGTATAACACGATATCGGGACACTACCGGTTTTTGAAAAATTTTATGTAAGAATTTTTTATTACTTCCTTATATAATGATTCGGCCACTACGAGTTGAATTTACCCGGTTAAAACACAATATATTAATTTTAAATTTGAAAATATATTAAAGAACTGATAGACGAAAACTTTGAATATCTGTAAAATAATAAGTTGTTCATACTCTTATTGAAAAATATAAAGTACATGCTGGAAAGAAAATGATAAAACTGAAAAACGTAAGCAAATACTATAAAAATTTATGCGTGCTTAAAGATATAAGCGCAACTATAGATAAAGGCAGCATTATAGCACTAATTGGCCCTTCCGGTTGCGGTAAAAGCACCTTTTTAAAGTGCATCAACGGACTTGTGCCTGTTACCGACGGAAAAATATTTATTGATGAAGTTGAAGTAACTTCCAAAGAGACAAATTTAAATAAACTCAGGTCAGAAGTCGGAATTGTATTTCAGCAATTTAACTTATTCCCGCATTTAACAATCAGGCAAAACATAAACCTTGCTCCTATTGAAGTTAAAAAAATGTCAAAAAACGACGCGGAAGTCCAGACAATGTACCTTCTGGAAAAAGTAGGGCTGCTGGATAAAATCGATAAATACCCGGCCCAGCTCTCAGGCGGCCAGGCACAAAGGGTTGCCATAGCAAGAAGCCTTGCAATGCAGCCGAAAGTAATGCTCTTTGATGAACCGACAAGCGCACTTGACCCTCAAATGAAACAGGAAGTCCTCGATACAATTAAAGACCTGGCTAAAGACGGCATGACAATGGCTGTAGTAACCCATGAAATGGGTTTTGCAAGAGAAGTGGCAGATAAAATCATATTTATTTCCAGAGGCCGGATTGTTGAGGAAGGAACACCTTCCCAAATTTTTGACAATCCTGAAAAACCGGCTACAGAAGAATTTGTCCAGAGTATTCTTAATGCTCAAAAACAGTTTGCAAGCGCTAACAAGAGAGGTGGAATAATTGAATAACCTGAAAAAATTCTTAATTATTTTTACAGGTTTACTGTTCATACCCATCCTGGCTAACGGGTGTACAAAAAAACAGGAAACAGAACTTCTTCAAACTATTCAATCAAGAGGGAAGATGATTGTCGGCGTAAGATATGACACCAAGCCTTTTGGATTTATCAATGAAAAAGAAGAAGTTAAAGGGTTTGATGTAGACCTTTGTAAAGAACTGGCAAAAAGAATTCTGGGAGATGAAAACGCTATAGAATTCCAGCAGGTAACTTCTTCTAATAGAATTTTTTCTATAACATCAGGAACAGTGGATTTTGCGGCGGCAACAATGACAATTACCAATAAGCGTGAAAGAATAATAGATTTCAGTATACCATATTATATTGCGGGACAGGCAGTAATGGTTCCTGAAAATAGCAATATACAGTCAATTGGCGATCTTTCCGGCAAAAAAATAATAGTTGTCCTGGGTTCAACCAGTGAAAAAAATATAAGAGAACTTTTTCCGGCAGCAATGGTACTGGGTTTTAGAACATATACAGACGCTTTTTCCGCTTTAAAAAACGGCAGGGGAGATGCTTTAACAACGGATGATACTATCATTTACGGTTTTATATCTGAAAATAAAGGGTTTAAAATGCTGGATGAAAGGCTTACAAGAGAATCCTACGGGCTTGGTTTTAAAAAAGGCAAAGAAGTAAGCTCTCTTATTGAAACCATTAACTTTACACTGCAAGAAATGATGGAAGATGGGACTATAACCGGGCTTGAAGAAAAATGGACAAGTGATTTAAATAAAAAATAATCAGGAATAAAAATGTATGAAGTTGATTTTAATGTTATTATAAATGTCCTTCCACAGCTGATTAAAGGAATAAAGACCACTCTTTTTATTTCTTTAACCAGCTCGCTGTTTGCTTTTGCGATTGGGCTGGTTATTGTGTTTATTAGGACAATGGGAACATGGTTTCTCAGGGCTGCAGGTACAGTTTATGTAGAAATCATAAGAAACATTCCTCTTCTTATACTTCTTTATTTTGTTTATAAAGCCCTTCCCGGCTTTGGGGTACACCTGAGTCCTGTTACCTGCGGAATAATCGCCCTGAGTATTTATACGGGGGCTTATATATCGGAAGTTCTGCGCTCAGGAGTTAATTCTATTACTTCAGAGCAATACCAGGCAGCAAGAGGATTGGGATTTGGGAGAATTCAGGCTTTTGGCCTTGTTATATTCCCGCAGGCAATAAGAATCGTAATTCCGCCCCTGGGAAGCCAGTTTATAAACCTTATTAAGAACTCATCCATTGTGAGTTTTATTTCGGTATCTGACTTATTCTATGTCATATACAAAAGAGCCGTAGACGATTTCAGCTTTTTTGAGTTTTTTATCCTCGGTGCGTTTATTTATATGCTAATAACAGGATTTATAGCCCTTATTTCTAATTTGATAGAGAGGTTTACAAAGGTTCATGGAAGGGAAGCAATGATATGATTGACTGGGAAGTAATACCAAATAACTTTGGGTTCCTGATGAAGGGCCTTGCAATAACTTTTCAGCTGGCTTTTTTATCTATAGCAGGAAGCCTGGTTCTTGGTACGTTCCTGGGAATTATCAGGTATTTAAAACTGCCTTTATTCAGCTTTGTTGCCGTGGTTTATATTGAAATCGTAAGAAGCACTCCTTTAGTAATATTTATATGCTTTTTCCACTTTGGTTTACTGCCGCTTATCCTGGGGACCCAGTCTTCCTTTTTTGTTTCGTCGTGCAGCGCTTTGATAGTGTTTACTTCAGCATATATAGCTGAAATCATAAGGGGCGGCCTTGGTTCTATAGAAAAAGAGGTTGTAGATGCTGCTGTTAGTTTGGGTTTCACTACTAACCAGCGTTTAAAGCTAATTATATTACCGCTTGCGGTACAGAGAATGGTCCCTGCGCTGGTCAGCCAGTTTATTGCGTTGATAAAGGATACTTCGTTAGCCTCAACAATCGGGCTTATTGAACTTACAAGAGCGGGCGAGATTGTATATGAGAGAACTTATCATGAGTTTGAAGTACTTGTGTTTATTGCGTTTGTGTATTTTGTAATATGCTTCAGCCTCTCAAGACTGAGCAGGTTACTTGAAGCAAAACCGTATATGGTTTCTGAATCAAGAGAAGTCTTGTGTTGATGACCGTAAGCACAGCAACTTAGGAGAATAGCAGGGGCATGGGCAAAAACTACAGCGAAATAGAAGATTATTTAAGGAATAAAAATTTTCAAAAAAGAATAGATAAGCTTGTACAGAAGTATAAAGATAAAAAAATTATGATCTATGGAGCCAGTATGGCTTTTAACATAATCAAACAGAATTATGGGCTTAGCGGTTTAAATATAATAGGAATTGCAGATATAAGGTTCAATGACGGTGAAGAACAGGAAGGTTATGAAGGCTGGAAAACGTATAATTCATATACATTCCTGAATGAAAAACCTGATGTAGTCCTGATAGGTATGCTTGAAAGCGAAGTTGCCGAGTATTTTTTTGAAGACGTTTTAATTCCAAAGTTTGGAGACTTTGAATATGAGCCGCTGATTAAAAAAAGTTTCTTTGAATCCTTAAAAGAGCTGTTTAGTTTTGGTGATTAACCGGTGAGCTGATGAAAATATCTGTTGTTACAGTATGTTTTAATGCACAGGATAAAATTGAGACAACGATTAATTCTGTCTTGTCCCAGACATATAATAACATTGAATATATAGTAATTGACGGTGGGTCAACTGATTCAACACCGGGAATTATTGATAAATATAGAGAAAAAATAGCTATTTTCCTCTCGGAAAAAGATAACGGGATTTATGACGGGATGAACAAAGCTATAAACCGTGCAAGCGGGGATTTCCTGATTTTTATGAACGCCGGTGATTCCTTTTATTATCCCGAATCGCTTGAGCAGGCTGTTAAGGCTATAGGTAACTCAAAAGCAGGAATTTTTTACGGAGACATAAACGTAATTGAACTAAACGGGGCCGGCTGGACCAAGACCTTCAGGAATACAGACAAAATAACACTGGTTTCAAATTGCCTTTGCCACCAGGCAGTGCTGTATAGAAAAGAAGTTTTTGATAAAATCGGCAGTTATGACCGGAATTACACAATATGTGCAGACCATGAGCTTAACCTCAGAGCATTAATCAAGCATAAGATAAGAGCAAAATATGTTCCTGTAGTAATTTGCAACTTTGCAATGGGCGGATACAGCACAAACCGGGATAATATCAAAAATACTTCCCGGCAGGTGCATAAAATATCGCAAAAATATTATGGTAAATTTGGATACAGGTTTATGCGCTTTATTTTGCATTTGCTTAGAAATATTCAAAGCGGCAAAACCAGGGATAAAGTAAGAAAATTCATAACATTAGCTTTAGGGCTGCGTTTGTAAAGTCATTAAACCTGTTTTTAATGTTAATTTTCCCAATAGCATTCCTTTTTGGAGACAATATTACTATTTCACTGCCCGGGATAAATTAAGGAACAAACAAAAAGTTTTACATCTGTTTTGTATTTTACGTCATCCTGAGCCAGCTCGCAGAGCGAGCTGTGTCGAAGGACCTCAAGGTCTAAAACAATGAGATTCTTCGCCCGCCCCGCCCATGGCGGGTACCGGGCTCGCAATGACAAATCACGTATTTTTATACCACTGCCAAATTTTTTATTACCTACTTAATATGACAAAATTCGTCGTATTGTCATTCCGAGGAGCGAAGCGACGTGGGAATCTGAGCAACATCGTAGTAAGCTATGACACGGGGGACCACAGATTGCCACGGGCTTGCGAAGCAGGAGTTGCTTTGCAACTCATTTTCGCTAAAGCCCTCGCAATGACGAAGAAAATTACAAGTTCTACCAGTCATTATTTGATCATTACCAAAAAATTTGTTATAAAACAGAAAATATGTAGGTTTATAATTTATAAAAAATACGGCAATTTTTTTTATGTTTGAACATTATATATGCAGAAGTAAAAACGAGGGTTTG
>JANQEB010000117.1 GCA_028278605.1 Candidatus Gastranaerophilales bacterium | reverse complement strand
GTATCTGGCAGTTATGATCCTGGTTTTTGCGCTGACCGTGTTTGATGATTTGATATTTGCTGTTGGTGCGGGAATAGTATTATCCTGTCTGCTTTTTGCATCGAGGGTTGCAAGAAAATTCAAAATAACTATAGATGATTATAAGCAAACAGTTCATACAGAGCCGGAGGAACATATTGAGGAGCTTTCAAAGTATAAAATCAGAATGGTGAATATTGACGGTGAATTTTTCTTTGGCTCTTCATCAAGGGTGCTGACAAGGGTTGATGACTTGCTGGGAACTCAATATTTGATCATTAACTGTGAATCAATCCCTGAAATGGATATATCAGCCGTTTTTGCGCTTGAAGACATTATTGTAAGGATGAAAGATAAGGGCATAAATGTATTTCTCGTGCTCTCAGGCGTGGAAATTGCCAAAAAACTGCTCAGGCTCGGTGTAGTGAAATTAATCGGCAGAGATAATCTTTTTTATGAAAAATGCCAGGCAGTAGAAAAAGCTCGTAAGTTAATTTCAGGAAAACTATATTTGGAAGACTCTGATAAGAAGGAGGTTGCTGTATGAACAGGGAAAAATTTAATGATGTTTTTAAATCTATCTCCAGCTTTTTTGGGCTTTTATCAAACTCTGACAGGGTTAAAATACTTGGGCTTCTTATAAAACAGGAACTGGATGTTCAGGCAATACAGGAAAAATTGCAAATCAGCCAGTCCAGGGTTTCCCAGCACCTTAAGCTGTTAAAACTTAATAACCTGGTCGAGGAAAGAAGACAAGGAAAACACGTTTATTATCATGTAAAAGACCCGACTGTATCAAAGGTTATAGAGAGCGCAATCCAGTTCCATATGATTTCATGTACTGACCCGGAAGCTATAGCCTTACTTAATGAACTATTTACTTTGTGGCATGTGTAAAAAATTAAAGGAGAAAAAAATGAGTAAAATTTTAATGAATGAATCAACTGAAAATGCTGTGTATATTCCCGTAAAAAAAGTAAAACCGGATATTCACAGCAAAGCGGCAATCAGAAATTCCCAGATAACCGGCAATGTAATCATCAGTGAAAAAGTTCATGTAGTGAATGCGGTTCTCAGGGCGGATGAAGGGACTCCTTTTTATGTGGGCAAAGGCTCTAACATACAGGATTTTTGTGTATTACACGGCTATGTGGTAAGAGAGGACAAAGCTGAAATCACTGACAATCTTATACCGGTTAATGATAAATATTATTCAATCTATATTGCCGAATATGTATCTGTTGCACACGGGGCAATGGTGCATGGTCCTTCATATATCGGCAGTAATTCATTTATTGGATTTAAAGCGACCATTGACGCTGCTATAATAGGAAATAACGTGGAAATCGGCGCGCATTGCTATATTAAAAGAGTTACTATTCCGGATAATATTGCAATAGCACCAAATTCTGTCATTACAAAAGAAGAAGACATTGAAAAATTTATTGTTGAGCCATCAGGCATTAACAAAAAAGTTGTAAACGTAAACCTCGAGATGGCAGAAGCTTATAATTCCGAAATATCATAAAAATTCCTTAAAATTTATAGAAAAGAGGCGCGCGGCGCAGCCGCGCGCCCTCCTCTGGGGCGGGCTGGGAGGGCGTTTTAAAGAATTTCGAATCAGTCGTATCAATGGATTTCCTATTTCGTGATTGGAGTTTATTAATAGAGATATTTTGAGTTGAGTAAATAATTTCATATTTTAGACGAGGACTTACCTGTAGTATTTTTCCAGAGCCTTTAGCTTTTTTAACAATTCATTCTTAAGTAGGTAACAAAAAATTTTTACTCATTTCGTCATTCTGAGCCGCCTCCCGCCATAGGCGGGGCGGGCGAAGAATCTCATTATTTTAGACCTTGAGATCCTTCGACACAGATCGCAGAGCGAGCTGGCTCAGGATGACGTAAAATACAAAACAGATGTAAAAACTTTTTGTTTGTTCCTTAGCCTCCAGGTATGTGATTTTATCAAGTGCATCTTTCATTAAACTGAAACTTCCAACTACTTGTCCAGTTTTTTGGGTACAGTTCAGTTGTAAAAAAACACTTGATCCGGGCTAAATTATCAGACATTTTGAGCTAAAATAAAAGGTATGAAAAAATTAGCTTTATCTTTAATAATTATCTTTAGTTTGACTCTGCCTGCAAGTGCGATTTTACCTCCC
The DNA here is from genome assembly GCA_028278605.1 of Candidatus Gastranaerophilales bacterium. Taxonomy (GTDB): domain Bacteria; phylum Cyanobacteriota; class Vampirovibrionia; order Gastranaerophilales; family UBA9971; genus JANQEB01. Next base: position 6,761 of record JANQEB010000117.1, on the reverse strand, counting down.
AAAAACTATAAACAGATTTCTGAAAACTCAGAGATAAAAGCAATTGCAAAAGTTAAAAAAGTTAAAATTATAGACCATGACTTTGGTATTAATACAAAACGGGTTACTTTTACCCTGATAAAATCTTTCAGTGAAAAAGACATCCCGGAAGAATTTTACGGATGGTGCCAGTCCTTTGACCCTTATTTCTGGGAAAGAAAACATCCTTTAGTCGGCGGAACAGTGTATCACTATCCTAAAAAAAAGCAAGAGGTTTTTGTAACCGTTTTAAAAAATAATGGTAGAATAACAACTTATACACCCTTAACTTTGAAGTTAAAGGCAGAGCTGGAATTAAACGGCTTAAAAAACATAGAATACGTTATAGAAGACATAAGGATAAAAAATGATTAATAAAGTTGTTTTACTATTTTTAGTTATGTTGTTGTTCTCCAATAGCTGCCAGTCCAGGGAATTTAACGCATTTCAGGCGGCGCAGAACGCTTATAAGGCTTATAAACACGAAAAAAACGATGAAGCAATCAGCCTTGCGTTTGCTAATGTCCAGATTGCGCTCGAAGAAAAATCCGCTGGCTATAAAACCTTTCTTTTAGCCGGTCTTATCGCTAATGAGATGCAAAATAACACTCTGGCCCCGGAACTTGCCGCCAGGTATTTTGAAAAGGCGGTGGAATTAAACCCCAAAGACGCATCACTACATTATGCAATAGCACAGGATTTTTATTCGAAGAACAAATCCGAAAAGTCAATTGAATACTATGAAAAGGCTTTATTGTCGGATAAAAAATTCTTAACCCCTGCTTTTATAACGGTATTATCGCAGGCTTATATTGCTTCAGGAAAAACTTATCAGGGCGCAAGGTTTTTTGAAGATTACATAAAAGAAAACTCAAAATTGCCTGCTTATTTTGTTTTAACAACAGCTTACTTGTTTGATCTTGAATATATGCAGGAAGAAAAAGAAAAATATATTAATCTTGTCCTGGAAAACAAGCGATACTCAGAAGCAGACAGGGCACTAGCCGGGAAAATGCTGGAGGAGATTGAATAATGAGAAAATTTTTAAGTCTATTTCTGATACTGACAATATTTATATCAGTCCCGGCTGTTGCGCAGGAAGACGAGATGCTGAGGCTTTTCCTGCAAAACCAAAAAGGACAAAGACTTTACCGGAAACTCGAAAATAACTTAAACAGGGACATAGCTGCTTTAAATTCAAGGAATGGCCTTACCCCAAAGCAAAGAGACCTGGAAATTACAAAAAAAATTGATGAATTCTATGCAAAAAGCCGTCAGTTAACCGAAAAATACAGAAAACCCCTTGTGGATAAAATGGTAAGCGAGGCTAACAAAGGCTTACCCGGGAATAAAAAGATAAAACCAACAGCAGGTTCTGACCTGTATATTAAAGGCCCTGACGGAAAGTACACTCTTAATCCGAACCACAGGGGCTGGAAAGGTGATTTTGACTTTGGGGGCAGCCCGGAAGCTGTATACAGGCTTGAGAAAATATCAAAGGATTTACAGGGGAAAGTAGATAACCTTGTTAACGCAAAAGCCAAAGCGCTCAAAGCGAGCGGATATTCTGACGCGCAAATCAACAGGGCTTTGAAAAAGAAATACGGATTTTCTGTTGGAACTGAGGTTACTCCAGGGTATTTAAATGTCAACGGCGCTGAAATGACTATAAATATAGAAGGCTCTATGGGTAACGTCGGCAGCTCAACTCACAGGGATCAGATTCTGATAGACTCATTAAGCGCGGAAACCTATTCATCGATTCCAATGGAAAAAAACCAACCCGCCAAAAAATCGGTTGAAATTGCAAACCACAGGAAAAAGGCTATTAAAGGCTTAAAGAAAAGCCCCGGGGACTTGCTTAAACCTCAAAATAGCGATGCTCTTCAGGGTTTGGTAAAAGGCACCCTGAAATCAGCCGGAGTGCCGGGTTCTCATAAAAACAATTATAAAAAAGAATTTCTGGACAATGTAGAGCTATCTGAAATCCTTAAAAGAAACGGCTTTGATATGGACGCTAAAGTGTTCAGGAAAAAACTTGAAATAATAAAGACTTCTCCCAAAATGTCCCGGGTTGTCTTAAGGGACGTTGATATGGGGAAATTCCAGCGCGTCAGCGAAGACATAATGAATGCAGCGCAGGCAAAAGCCGATAATATTGCAAAAACCGAGCTTGAAGCCAACCGGAAAAGAATCAATGATCTTAAGAAAAAAGCGCAGGAGCTGGAATTAAAAGGAAATAAATTAAAAGCAAAAGAATTAAAAACCAAGGCAAAGCATTTTGAAAAGCTTCAACTTGACTCAAAAACACGTATGGAATATTCAAAAAAAGGATTTGACGCAAACTACCGCGGAAACGGACTTGACGAGCTTAACCCTATTTTAAAAAATGCAAAACCTGTAGATACGCCGAACAGAATAAATGCCCCTGACGCTGAAATTCCAAAGTCTGTTCAAAACCTGGGTAAAGCCGCCAGAATCGGCGGGAAAGCCGGCGGGATTTATATGAAAATCCTTGATATTAAAGGAAACATAGAGGACTTGAACGCCGGGATTAACAGGGCTCTTGATGAAGAAAAAACAGGTGACAGCGGCTTAAAGACCTGGGGCAAATCTGTCGGCTACACTATGATGAACATGAGCGGGATTCCCGCAATGTCAGAAGCTCTTGTCCAGGCTCATAAGGAAGCTGAACGAAAGTTACGTGAAGATATTGCAATAAACCCGGGTTTAACAGAAGCAGACTTTGACAGGTTGATATCTTCATACCGCAGGGAAGCTGACCTCAAGCTCGCCCGGCAAATGGCCAAAGGTATAACCGAGGAAATAACGGGGCTTCCGGGAAATACCGGTAAATGGCTGGGAGAGCTTTCCGCCAGGGATGACCTTAATAAAGCCAATGAACTGTTTAAAACTCAAAATCATAAGTTAAAAATGTTTCAATACAGGCATAATAAGCTTCAGGAACTTCAATATACAATGAAAGACCTGATTGTTAACGGTTATGACCCTGATAAAGCCAGGAAAAAGAATGATTTGCTGGACTATTTCTACGGTCTTCACGCAAAAGGCGGGATGGACAGCGAGCTTGATACTTTCACATCAAGATGGATAGAAAAAATCGAGGTTGCAAAAGATGAATATAAAGTTGCTATGGAGCGTCAGCTGAAATTGCGGGAACAGCAGCAGGAACTTCGCAGGATACAGGAGCAGCTTGAACGGGAAAAAGCGGAGCTGGAAGCAATGGCAAACAGCGAAGATGATTTTGAGATAGTGGAAGTTGACCGGGAAGTTGTTGAAAAAAACAGGAATGTCATTCAAGCCCGGGCAAAAAGAAGTGAATATAACCAGCAAAGATCTGTAAACAGCCGGAGTTCCACGGCAACACGGAATGAAATTGCGGCTGAAAAAAGCAGGGCAGCAGCGATGCAGTCTTACGCAGAGGGGATGCAGGATTTCCAGAAAGATCTTACAAGGGTTCAGGTCTATCATAATGCCACAAAATACGGCGGAATGAGCCATGGCGATGCGGTCCGCTACGCAGATGACATGATGGGAGCGGTTTATGACAAAAAGGGCCCGCTTCCCGACGCCAGGGATTACAGGACTAAAAAGCCTGACCCGCTTGATAAATACAAAAAAGACAGCTATATAGCAAAACAAATCGGGAAAAACCAGTATGAAGTAATTAAAAACCCTGATGAATTCAAGGACTCACCATCAAATATGTGCCGGAGCGAAACCATTCAGCTTCTGCTGAATTACCCTGACGAGATAGCTCAATACATTGCAGGCGCTTCGTACAAAGTGATTGACAATTACATTGCCTGCGGCGGAAATATTAATACTATTCCTGTTTACCCGCTATATTCAGGAAAGCTGAAAAATTCCCCCCGGGCGCGCCTGGGGATGATCAGGCATTTAGCCTCGAAAGGTTTGGATATTAATGCTCTATATGATGAACATGGAATCATTCCAATGGAGAAAAAATCACCGCAAACCCTGGAAATGTTTGTTGATTTATTTATTCAAAACGGAGTTAAATTTGATAAATTCGAACACGACTTCAAAACCATAAGACCGGCTGTAAATGTTAAGATATTAAACAATAATGAAGCGGGCGGAATGAGCCTGCATGATGTGAGTGAAATGGTTTCAACCTACACAGGGCTAAATTCTTCTGATATTAATTACATTCTTTCAAACGTCAGGATAGTTGATGCTCATAAAATCAAAGACCAGCCCCATACTATTTATAATCCGGAAAGGCATATTTCAAATTCAGTAAGCAAACGCTCTGACGCTAAAATTATTAACTCTATTCTCAAAAAATACATAAAAGGTTATAATCATTAAATAAACAAACATAAAATAGCTGAGGTTATAATGAAAAAATTATTAGTTTCTATTCTGGCAATGTTTATACTTACTGCGCCGTGCTTTGCTTTTGGTCCTAAAAAACAAAAAGCCTATAAGTTAGATATGACTTATGATACAAAGGTCAACACCAGCTTTATCGAACATCAAAAATATCCTTTTAAAGTCGGTGTAGCCTACATAAACGACAACCGAATCACGCCTTTTTACCACAATAAGGACAATTTTTTCACAAAAGACACCTTAACAGCCCTGAGAGAAGTTATTATCAGGGAACTGGAAGCATCGGGAATTTTCGGGCAGGTAATGGAACTCCCGGTCAGGGTGGAGCATCCCGTGGAAAAAATGGCCAACCTTAAAATAGTCAGGGATTACGATGCGGATTTACTGCTGCTTGTTGATCTTAATTATTTTAACCTGATAAGAGGCATGTCCAAAGACGAAATGCGGATAATGATGAGGGAAAAAACTTCCAAAAACCTCTCAAAAGGTATGGAGATGAAAGTTAAACTTGACGCTATATTCCAGCTAATCTACCTTAAGAAAAACTATGTGCTCTGGGCTGATGCAGTAAGCAGGTCCAATATGGCGTTTGCTGAAAAAGGCGCGCTAAAAAAAGGAGAACTGGCTGAACTGGTGCATAAGACAGTATATGAGTCCATGTCTGATATGCTTAAGCTGATGTATTACAATGGTCGGGAATTAAAAAAAAGTAGGACTGCATTATGATAAATAAATTAAAAAAAATATTTTTATTATTCCTGGTTTGTACTGTAACTATTACCCTGACAGGCTGCCAGAATATCAATAAACAGGCGGGAAAAGCCCTGAATGATTTAGCGGCGGACAAGAAGGCTTCCGATTATTTTAAACACCAGGAAAAAAACGGGGTTTATGTTGCGGTTAAAAAACTGGAAAAAGATGATATTAAAAAATACTATCAAAAAAACGTCGGGTCATTATCAAGAGAAATTCACCTTGTAACAATAACCAACGAGTCTGAGAACCCTGTTATTTTCCACGCCAATCAGGTAGCTGGCGTTGATAAATACGGAAATACCACAAGATTTGAAAACGACCTGCAATCAGTGATGAAAAAGGGTGAAATCGGCTTATTAAGCAATGTCGGCGAAAAAATCCATACCACCTGGGTGTGCGGCAGTGCAGTATTTCTCTCGGCTTTTATTATAGGTATCCCGGTTGTGGTTAATGAGATGATGCCTGCTTTAAATGACTATTACACCAAAAAGCAAAAGTATCAGGAAAGCTATTACCAGGTAACTTATGATAAGGCGTTAACCAGCAAAATGCTTGGACAGGGAGAGTCTGTAGCAGGTTTTTTAGTCACCCCGAAAAGAAAGTTTACCGGGCTTGTGTTTAAATTCCAAAAAACAGGGGAAATTGAATATTTTGATATTGATTCTTCTATATAGCCTAATAACTGTTTTTTCGCTGGGTGGAAATGTTGTTTCTGCGGATAATCAGGATAGTATTAGTTTTTATCAAAACGCAGTAAATGCCGGGGATGAATACGTTGATGAATTTGCATTAGCCTCAAAAAACGGGAAGTTTGGCTTTGTAAATAAAGAAAATAAATTTGTAGTAAAACCAGAGTATGAAGCTGCCCAAAATGCTCCGGGTGATTACTTTTTTGTATGCAAGGATAAAAACGGCCATAAATGCGCATATATGAACAAAAAAACTAAAAAGCTTCTGACGGAATTTAAATATCTTGGTTGTGGTAATGGTGATATTTCTGAGGGTTTTTATGATGGAATGGCAAAGGTTGTTATCGTTGATGAAAACGGGGATTGGAAAACGGGTTATATAGATGAAAAAGGGGAAGAGGTTATACCGGCCCGATACTACTACGGAAGTCCCTTTAAAAATGGGATTGCTGAGGTTCAATTACACAAAGACAAGCCTACAGAACTTGTTAAAATCGATAAAAAAGGTAATATTATACCCATAAATTAAGGTAGCAAAAATCTCTTTCAAATCAGCCGTTTCTTTTTAACTCAAAAATTTTCCCTATTCTTTAAAAATACTTCCCTGATAAACTTTTAAGGAATTTAGCTTTAAAACCAAGCTATATAAAGATAAAATTGAGAAGAGCTTATCAAATTTTCAAGAATTTCCCTGTAAATACCCTGTTTTTAAAAGAGAATAATGCTGTCGAAACTACCACCTCCATTTACAAAAGCACCTCTTATACAAAAATAAGGGCTTTTGCTTATTAGACTTCTAGCCCATATTTTATTGCAAATTTTGGTAGTGGCTAAAAGTTTAATGAAAAAAAAGTTAAAACCTGAAATAATAACTGTAAATCATACAGGAGGAACAGTTATGAAAGAAAAAATTGGAAG
>JANQEB010000028.1 GCA_028278605.1 Candidatus Gastranaerophilales bacterium | reverse complement strand
TTTTCCAGCCTCTCTAATATCCATAAGAATTTTACCAGATTTTTAATTACTAATATTCTATCTGGCTTTAAATTTCTTCTAACATTTCTTAAATTTCTGGTTTTAATATTGGATGTAAAATCATTAGTGTTAATATTTCTGATTCCATCAATCTGTCTGCTGGCCCTGGTTTTGGGGTCGATTTCTATAGATTTGATAATGTCATCAATTACTGCGAAAATATTTATTGAAAGATTAATATCATTCATTTAAAAAGTTCCTACTCTTATCTCTAATAGGAGCTTTACCCATTTTAAGAATTATTTCCAATTAACTAGCAATTCGAGTTGATTAGATAAATTTAACGTAATATAATTACTTGGAAACCAAATAAAGTTTTAAAGAGGTTAATAATGGATCAAATAATAAAAATTGCGCTTGATTTAAACGAAAAATCAGAGAATAAATACGAGTTAGTATATGAAATTTCTGATCTTGCAAAAAAGCTTATTGATGAGCAAAGCCAAAAAAACCAGCAGGATGAGTTTGGTTATGATGCTGATATAATTTATAATGCCTCAATTAAAAAAGAAAAGCCTGTCCAGCATGCAATAATGGTTAAAGCCAGTGAATCTGACGACGGCGGCCTTGTCGGGTAAGTAAAATACTTTAATGGTAAATTCGTGCAGTTTAAAATTTGATCTTTCAAAAGAAAGCTCTCTAAAAATTCGCCTTGAAAAAAATGGCTTTAATTTTAAGCAGGCTGAGCATACTCTTTGGAGAGCCCAAAATAGTGAAGTTACCGTAACTTTGTATAAAAGCGGAAAACTGCTTGTGCAAGGTAAAAATGCTGAAGAATTTGCAGCTAAATACCTGGATTCTAAAATTAAAACTCCTGCTTGTGCAGGTATTTCAATAAAAACACACAAGAGCTGGATAGGAACAGATGAATCCGGCAAAGGGGATTACTTTGGGCCTCTGGTTATTGCAGGGGTTATGGCTGATGATGAAAACCTTGAAAAACTTTCCGGGCTTGGAATTCAGGACAGTAAAAAGCTAAATGATACTTTTATTCAAAAAATTGCCCCTGAAATCAAAAAAATTAGCACACATTCTATAGTAACTATAAACCCTGCAAAGTATAACGAGCTTTATAAAAAAATAGGCAACTTAAACAACCTTCTTGCCTGGGGTCATGCCAGGGCAATTGAAAATATACTTGAAAAAAAGCCCTGCCATAACGCTTTATCTGACAAGTTCGGCAATGAGGCCCTGATTAAAAATGCCCTGTTAAAAAACGGCAAAAAAATTAACCTGGAACAAAGAACTAAAGCGGAAGATGATATTGCAGTCGCAGCAGCGTCGATTCTGGCCAGGGACGAGTTTGTCAGGCGGATAAAAAAAATGTGTGAGAGGTACGGGATTAAATTTTCAAAAGGGGCCTCAGAGGAAGTTATTAAACAGGCAAAGCAATTTGTTGCGAAATATAGCTTTGATGGATTAACTAACGTAGCAAAACTTCATTTTAAAACTACTGAAAAAGTCAGGCTTTAGCTTTGGTTGGCTTTGTCTTTTCTTCCTTTTCTTCCGGCTTTTTAGGCTTTTTTTTCGGCTCAATTGTTTCTTTTTTAGGTTTATCTTTTGAAGCCGGATGAACTGCTTTTTCTTCAGGTTTTTTAAATTTTTCCTCTGCACTTGCAACTATCTTGCTTACACTGGTACCGGAATTTTTAACTTTATCACCAAATTCTTTAAGAGCTTTAACTTTTTTCTCAATTTTTTGTTTTTCTTCTTTATCAGTGGTTAATATATAATGCCTGACTAAATGTCTTTGTTTTGCATTTATTTCTTCCCGGAAGGCTTTTTCTACTAGTTTATCCGTAACCTTCTGGTTGAACCAGGAAGCGATGGCCGTACCTGCAAATGTCGCGCCAACTCCGAGTCCTGTAGTTATTAACCCTACTCTTCCCGGGTTTTGAGGCATTTTTTCCTTAAGCCGGCAGGCTACAGGTAATACAATAGAAGCAGGGATCAAAACACCGCTTATAATTTCAAAAACAAATCTCTTAATTTTGTTTTTAATACCTTTTTCTTTTCCTACAGAATACCCGACCATAGCTGAATATGAAGGATGAACAGTATCCATAACACCATAATTTGCTATATCTCCCAGGTGTTCGGCCACGTTAAAATTTTTATTAAGAAACGAACTTGCTTTTTCAGTGATTTCTTTTGGCTTGTCATATTTTATCGGGTACTTTCGCTGGGCTGCCTCTCCTGCTAAGCCTCCAAAGATTCCTGAGCATACAGGAATACTCAATGTGTGCAAAAATTCCTTAACCGGAAATTTTTTGAGTGGTTTACTTATTAACTCAGGCAGCAGGTTTACTAAGGATTTAGCTATTCCGGCAAACCTTTTGATTACTTGTTCCTTGCCCGGAAATTTTTCAAAACCTTTATAGCCCAGAACACCTCCGACTATCATTGCAGCTCCAATTACCAGGTTGTTTATAAGTACATTTTGCTTGTCCTGTTTAGGCGCACGTTTTACTTCCAGTGTTGTATCAGCTCCCCATATGCCTACAACACCCAGCGGAATAAGGTATTTTGCTCTTTGCCCGAGTTTATACTCAGTAGCAAACCTACTGCATCTTTCTGCAAATTTCTCTGGTATTATGCTGTTCATTCTGAGCGTCAATTTTTTGGTGTTTTATATTAATACATTAGTACAATGCATGTGAAAATCAAAAATTTACTCTATATATAAATTTTGGTAATGGCCAGTATCGTAACCGATGATTAACGTCATTACTGTACATGTCAAAAAATACCACTGCCAGTACATTTAATATATTTTGTAACAGGCCAGTTAGTTGTTATTACAGCTCTTTAGGCATTTTCTTAACTATTTTTACAGTTATTTTAAAAATATACTAAAATTGAATTATCTTTATTTTTAAAAATTAACGCTAAATTGCTTATTACATAGAACATGGGAGGGGTTTAAACCTTTTTTTTATACTTTGTTTCAGAGTTTAATAAATTTATTTCATTCATATTAATGATATGCCTGGGAAAAATTTATTCATATAATTAAGTAGCCCTTTTTATATAACTAAAAAATATTTTTCATTGAGCTGTATTATTTATTCGGTTTAAAATGCCTGAAATAGCAAGTAAAAACTTAAATAAAGAAAAAGTTCAATGCGTATTATCAAAAATAATGCGCATGAATGATAGTGCATACCGGCAAAAAGCTTTTGTCTCTCTGCTTGCTATTTCAGCATTTTCAGAGTATTTGGAAGAAAATGGCGTAAAACCCGATACAGACTCAAATTTACATTCAATACCTTCTTTGCCGGAAGAATTTGATGTTTTTGACATAAGGACAAAAAACAGGGTTGTTATCAACGTCAGGGCTGTTTTAGACGATGAATACACGCAACTGTGTATTCCAAGGAATAATTTTTCAAACGGGCTAAGGGCGGATATTTATGTAGGGGTAAGAATTGACCGGGCATTGCAAAAAGCGGAGTTTATCGGATACATAAAAGCAGATGATGTGCCAAGGACAAAGGGTAATAAAAACTATTTTATTATTAACTCAGAGGAGTTAGAGCCTGTTAGCAAAATAGATGAGGCTATAGATTCAATTAAAAGGCCGGCAAAAAGCTTTCTCACGCTTGACCATGATAAGGCTGCGGAGCTATTTGTTCAGTATATTGACGGGATAATTTCTGAAGAAAACAAAACTTATCTAATAGAGCATTTAACAGGCTGTTATGAGTGTAGAAAAGCTTTTATCAACTTATCTGATACCGATCAAATTTTAAAAGACCAAAAAGACAGGCTGCAATCGGATAAAGATACAGCTTTAAGATTATTAACAGACGGGACAATCCTTTCCGGCCCGCAAACAATGCCGGAAGATAAAACAAAAGAGTTTTTAAAAGATGAAGATATTACAGCTCAAACTTTGGAAAATGAAAAATCTATTGAGGAAGAGATACTAGAGCAGGAGATTGACGAGGTTCTTGAAAAAGAAAAGGGACTGGAGGAGGACATGCCGGCGCAATTTATTGATCAACCGGCAGAGGAAGAGACAATTTCGGATGAAGATAGTATAGAACCTTCTTCAAAAGAAACAATTGAAGAACCTGTAAAAGATGAAGAAAAAGAAGCTGTTTCCGAACAGCAAAAATCAAAGAAAAGACATCATAGGGATTGGGCTGATGCGCTTGCAGGTGATCTGGTACAGGACGTGGTTCCTGCTGAGCCTGCCGCTCAGGAACAACCGGCTGAAACAAAAAATGAACCTGTGCCGGAAGAACCTGTCCCTGTAAGTGATATACAGGACCAAACAGCTGAAGAGGGATCTGTATTAGAAGAACCTGATCCTGCAGACATCACTACGCCGCTTGAAGAGGAACCTGCCGGTATTAACGACTTAACTCTTACGAATCCTCAGGATACACAGGAAGATAAAATCCTTGAGGAAGCATTGCCCGAATTAACCCTGAAAGACCAGGAAGAAGGGCCTGCTCTTGAAGAAATTACATTTACGGATGGGCTTAAAGATGAAGAAGACATAATACTGGATGAAACCGCATTTACTTCTAACCTCAAAGAAGATCCCCCGGGAAAAACCTTACCGGCATCGGAACAAGCTTCTATATCCCAACCGGTTGCTAAAAGAGAATATAAACAGCTAAAGCAGGAAGATGTTGATCTAATGCTTGAGGATATCCTTGAAACTTTAGATGATGTGGAAGTTGTTAATGAAGAAGATGATATAAACAGCCTGCTGTCATTTATTGACCAGGATGCAAGTATAAAATTCCCTCCTCCTGAGGCACCAGAACCGGCACCTGCACCAGAACCGTTTGTCCGGGAAGAAAAGCCTTCTGTTATATCCGCTGAGCCTGATTCTTATGATCCGTCAGAAGAGTCTGAACAAAAACAGGGGGCTAGCCTTAAAGATGTTGAAGATGAAAAACACGGTGATTATGCAACAGTTCTGGATAGTAAAAGGGAGGTAACCCAGGAAAATCTTGATATCCTGGTATATGAAGAAACCAGAAGTTCAGTTGAAGAGATAACTCAGGAAGACCTTTTAAGTATTTTTGACCCTAATGCGGGAGAAGAAGAATATTCGGATAAGGGCAAGAAAAAAATCATATCTCTTCAGGAATTCTTCAAAGACAAGAGCATGGTTGCATTTACAGCAGCAATAACTTTATCTACAACTGTATTATTTATGTACCTTGGACAAATCAATAACCAGGTACAGGTTTCAAGCGTTATTAAGCAGGACCGCCTGGAAAAATGGAACCAAATTCAAAATCAAAAGAAAAAAGATGATTTTATCAAAACCGGTGAAAAAAGAGAGAGGAAACCTTTAAAATACTACACCCGGGAAGTTGTTAAAACTGTGAAAAATGAAATCCCTGATAAAGATAAACCTAAAAAAGAAAAAATAGCCTCAACTGAGAAAAAAACTAAAAAAGAAATAGTACAACCGGAAATTCCAATTAAGAATATATCCTGGGAATTAAACGCTACCGTAGCCAGAAACCCCAAAATCAAAAAATACTTCCTGGATGTAGGATATATGCTCAAAAAAACCTTATCTGAAAAGCTCTATGACCCGGAAACAGAAATCTCCGGAGTAAACATCAATATATACGCAGAACTGGATTCCAGAGGAAATATTTTAAAAAGTTTTGTATATGAAGGTAGCGGCCTGGATAAGATTGATGAAAAATGCTTAAGCGCCCTTCAGGCTACTTTAGTCCAAAACAGGTTGCCAGATAGTATATCAGGCAAAGATAAAATAAAGCTTAAACTCTTAATTAGAATCTAAAATTACCGGAAAAAACGGATAGCTAATCTATGGAAAATAAAGAAAAAAATAAAGAACTAATAGAAAACCTGGTTAAGCAAAGCCCTGGCTTTAAGTCTAACCAGGATTTGCTGGAAGAAATGGTTAATGAAAGCTTTAAAAGACTTGAAAGCTTTCTGGAAAACGATGATGGCTCATCTTCCGAGGTATATATTAAAAAAATAGTCGGCTCAGCTGTTGTTGATATTATTAAAAATGCAGCTAAAATCAGAGAGGAAAAGACTAAACAGGCTGAGGAAATTAACAGCTTTGAAGAGGTTCAAATAGACTACAAAACAGACCAAAAAGGCGAAATTATATACGAAATAGAAATTCAAAAACCGGATGAAGCAACGCAAGTAGAAGTTTCCGAAGAAAAAATCGGGGAAATAAAAGAAAAAATAAAAAAACTGGAAAATGAATTCCCCGCCAAAAAATACAAAAAAATCTTTGAATTAAGGTTTTTAAAAGAAATGAACTTTCGGCAAATCGCTAAAGAACTGGACTTGGAGGAAAAAGAGGCCCTAAAAGCACTACAGGTAATTTATAAGGAAATTACCCCGTCATTGATAAACTAAAAAACTGATTATATCTAAATAATCATTATTATTTTAATGTATAACCATCAGGTTTATGCGTATGAAAAAAAATTTGATATTAATTTCAATATTACTTATATTCCTAATGAATCAAAACCGGGTTCTGGCAATTGATGACTGGAGCAGTATTTATGAGAGCCATAAAGAGGCTGAATACGGAAAAACTGTTACACAGGGTGAATTTCAAAATGCAATAGAGGCATATAAAGATTACACAAATAAAAAAACGGATAAAAAAATAAGAGGAAAATTAAAAGAAAAAGGCTTAACTTTAGAAAAAAACAGTGGGGGCAATAAAGTTATTTTTGAAAGCCCGGCCAGTCCTGACCCGCTATTAATGCTGCCGGTAGATATTAGCCATGAAGGAAAATTAATTGAGCGGGGTTTTTACCTTGCCAGTCCAATAAGCCTTGATAACAGGTATTTTATAAGGCTTAGCCAGGGGCATGGTAAGGTGATTGCTGATGTGGAGGCTAATGTTTTCAAAACTGATAACTTACAGAAAATAGCAGAAAATAGAGAAAAAGTTTTTTTTGAAATAATGAAGAATGATATGCTAAAAATTACGTACACTAATAGAAGATTTATACTGGAAGCTTATTTAGTTCCCTTTATAAATTAAGGTTAATCATGAACCCAACAGACGGTAATTTAAAGCATCCATGCTTTAATCATTCTGTACACAAAGAGCTGGCAAGGATTCACCTGCCGGTGGCTCCTGATTGCAATATCCAATGTAACTTCTGTAACAGGCTTTATGACTGCGTAAACGAAACCCGCCCCGGTGTTACAAGCAAAATTTTAACGCCTGAGCAGGCCAGCAAAAAGTATTTTGAAATAAAACAAGAGCTTAATAATATAACTATAGTTGGATTTGCAGGGCCGGGAGATCCGCTTGCAAATTTTGATAAAATCAAAAAAACCGTAGAATTAATAAGGGAAAAAGATAAAAAAGTTGATTTTTGCCTTTCTACTAATGGCCTGATGGCTTCAGAATACGCTGAAGAGATTGTAAAAACAGGTTTTTCCTATGTAACAATCACCATTAATTCCATAACTCCTGAAATAGGAGCTGAAATATATGATTATATAATCTATAAAGACGAATTTTTAAAGGGAAAAGAAGCCTCGGAATTACTTATTCAAAAGCAGTTAAAGGGTTTAGAGATTTTAAGTTCCCGGGGAGTGGTGTGCAAGGTTAATACGCTTTATGTAAAAGGGATAAATGATTTTCAGATAAAAGATATAGCTAAACTGGCAAGTGAAAAAGGCGCTTACTTAATGAATATAAAAAACCTGATCCCGACAAAAGGCTCAAGGTTTGAAAATTTTAAAACAGCTCCTATAGCAGAAATTGACCGGCTCAGAAAAGCATGTTCCGGGTATATCAAACAGATGTATCACTGCCAACAATGCCGGGCTGATTCTGCAGGGCTGATATCAGAGGATAAGTTTAAAAATTTTTATTAATACACTAAAAATTCTTTATTTTTCCATATAATATAAATAAAGTTTAAAAAGAAAACAAAAGTTACCTGAAACATAATGAAGTACAAAGATTATTACAAAATCCTGAAAGTTGAGCGAGGAGCAAGTGAGCGGGAAATAAAATCCGCTTACCGTAAACTTGCAAGGAAATACCACCCTGATGTAAACAAGGAAAAAGACGCAGCGCAGAAATTTAAAGATGTAAACGAAGCTTATGAAGTGCTCTCTGACCGGGAAAAACGCAAAAGATACGACAGCCTGGGTTCCAGCTGGCAGGAAGGCGCTGATTTTACGCCTCCACCGGGTTATGAAAACATTCATATAGACTTTGGAGCCGGGGATTTTAGCGGGTTTAAGACATTTCATGAATTTGGCGACCAGGGAGCAATGGGGGGATTCAGCGACTTTTTTGAGACAATGTTTGCTGATTTTTTCCAACAGTCATCAGGCAGAACAGGCCAAAGAGCTTACACAAGAACCACAGCAGAACCTCCACGCCCAAAAGAAAAACCGGAAGCCCTTGATATAACCCGGGATTTATTTATTGACCTGGAAGACCTGATGGAGCCGGGCACAAAAGCAGTTAAAGTCAGTTACATGGATAAATGCAAGGAATGCTCAGGAAGGGGCTCTTACTGCTACCAGTGCGGAGGGAGCGGATTTGCAACCATAACCAAAACCTTGAATGTTAAAATTCCGGCAGGGGTAAAAGAAGGCACGAAAATAAGGCTTGCAGGAGAGGGAAAAGTTGGCCGGCATGGACAAAAAGGGAACTTATACCTTATTGTTAAATACAAAAAACATCCCTACTTTAAGCCTGAAGGTTCAAATATAACGGCAGAACTTGAAATTTCTCCGCCAAAAGCTGTACTGGGAACCGTTGCGCAGGCAAACACCCTTCATGGCGTGGTAAAGGTTACGATTCCGCCGGGAACCCAGTCAGAAAAATCGTTAAGGCTTAAAGGACTCGGGCTTCCCAAAAAAGAAGGCGGCTATGGCGATCACATAGCCAGGGTTAAAATTAATATTCCAGAAAATCCCTCTGATAAAGAAAAAGAGCTTTACCAAAAATTATCTGAACTGGAGCAAGTGTAAACCTTTGTAATAATCTTAAAATTCGTCTGCCGCTAAAATCGGCTATTAGCAATGCTTTTAAAAAAGCTCCTATTTATAATGTAAATTTTTAACCGCATAAAGAAATTTTGCTAAAATATACTAAAA
Source organism: Candidatus Gastranaerophilales bacterium (assembly GCA_028278605.1). Taxonomy (GTDB): domain Bacteria; phylum Cyanobacteriota; class Vampirovibrionia; order Gastranaerophilales; family UBA9971; genus JANQEB01. The sequence continues at coordinate 7,619 of JANQEB010000028.1, read as the reverse complement.
TATTTCTATAGTTTATACTCACCGCCAAGAGGATTTAATTTCAAGACGAAACAATGATTGGTTTTAAAGGCTTTTTTTAACCGCCAGTTGTCTCTGACGTGGGTGTAAATGCCGGTTAACATCTCTAAATGAACAAAGTTAAAAACTTTTAATAATTTGATTACAATAAACTTTGAGGTAAGTCTGTGGTAAAAATACGGGGAATACAAGATAAACGGAGAGGGTCTGATATGGAATATGTTCAGGAGCTTGAAAATTTAAAAGAAGAAATTAACAAGTCCGGTAAAAGAATTGAGGACTTGTCCGGCTTGATGGAAAATTTTTCTGAGCTTAACAATATTCAGCAGGCCTTAAAAGGCTTTCAGGAAGACAATGTTTTAAGCAGGATTGAATCTAAAATAGATATCATCGCCCAGGCAGATTCTATAGAAATCGTAAAGTTAATTATAGATGAATTAAACGATGATATTACCCAAAAATATAGCGACCTTTCTTCAAAAATAGATTCTCTTGAAGATGTAAACCAACAAATCATAACATTTTTAGGAGAAAAAAAATCTCAAAGCGTTTTTTTAAATGAAGAAAAATCAGAAGAATTAAACGAAATAAAAAAAGGGATCAGGCTTATTTATTCAAATTACCAGCATTTCCTTGAAAATATTAATTCAATCCAGAAAGTAATTGTTGATTATAAGTCTAATGAAATTCAACTCGAAAGTATCCCGCATTTTGCTGATGAACTTAAGACTTCTCTATTAAATGTGGACCGGGACGGCCTTTTTGACCTGGAAAACAGTATTAATGCCCTTCCGGACCTGGTAAAAAACCTTGAAAACGACTTTTTATCCGGCCTGTCGGACCTTGATGCAAAAGTTAGCAATATCAATGAAAACCTGGCTAACTTTAACAACATAGATGAAAATCTTGAATCAGTAAGACAAAGAATTGACTCTATTGCGCAAACCCTTAAAAATTCCGGTATTGAAAGCTTATATGAACATCTTTATCCTATACAAAACCTTCAGGCAGTAAACGAAGGGTTTGCTTCCGCGCAGGAAAAGTTAAATATAATTATCGAAAACCTCAATAACAATAACATGGACTCCGGGCTTGAGGGTTTTCATGCAAAAATAAATACAAAAATTGCTGAAGAGGTTAATTCAGCAAGGGAAATTTTAAATGAGTCCCTTGAAAAAATTAATAATAGCATTAAATACAGTAATGAATCAGGGGACCTGCTAAAAAACAATATTAAGTACTTAAGCTTAAACGCTGATAGCATAAAAGACCTTCTTGACCGTATAATTAATCTTAATAACAACGATCAGGAAAAAACGGAAAATAATTTTGAAGAATTAAAAAATGCGCTTTCTTATATTAACGGCGAAGTTCAACAGGTAAAAGACAGCCTCTATGACCTTCAAAGCGTGGCAACTTTAAATGACAACTTCCAGGTTGCACAGGATAAGCTTAATATCCTGGTTGAAGCTATAGGAAACCACAGCCCGGAATGCATAAAAAATGAACTTGACCTGGAAAACAGCTTTAAAAATATCCGTCTCCAGATAGACAATCAGGTGGTAAATAACCTTTCTTCCATTAAAGAATGCCTCGGAGAAATTCAGGGCAAGCAAAATGATGTAGAGGAAATTAAAAATGCGGTTCAGTTCCTTAAGCACGCTCTTGAGGAGATTAACGAGAACCTTAAATACAGCGCTAAAAATAATATCCCGGAAGAAATTCTTCAAACATTGCTTAACAACGTTAATGCCGTAAAAGAATTAACAAGCATCAATCTTAAAAACGCCGGAATTAATGAAATCAGCTCCCAAATAAATGAACTGGACCAAAAAATCTCCGGCCTGCAACAGATAAGCCAGTTTTCAGAAAGCATGGGTTTCATTAAGGAAAACCTTTGCCAGCTCGAAGAAAAATTCAATTACACAAATGAAAAGATTTCTGAGTTTGCAAATTTCACCGAAAAAAAATCAGGAGAGGAAATTTCCGGTGTTAAAGACCAATTACGCTCAATAAATGAGGAATTAAACTATAAAATTGATGATAATGCCAATAATATCAACAGGTTTTTACAGGAATTCTCCGGTAAAGTAGAGAATTTAGGCAATATTGAGGGAGTTGATTCCCTTAAAGAAGGACTATCAATCCTCTCAAGTTCATTTGAAAGCGTATCCAATAATGTCTCGGCTCTTTGTGAGGAAGTCCACTCTTTAAGTGATATCCGGGAAAAAGTTGAAAACATCAGCAACAGTGTTAAAATCGCCGATACTTACGAGGAAATAAACGAAATTAACCGGAAAATAGATTCTCTCACTGATGAAATACGCTCTTACAGGCAAAATCTGGCTTCACTTCCTCAAAACACAGGTGAGCAGGAATACACAGAAATTTTATCCAGGCTGGATGAAATAACAAAGGCTGTCAGTTCACAAAACACAGGCCTTGATAGTATAGAAGAAAAAATTTCCGGCGAATTTGGTTCTTTAGGAAGCAATATCCAGGAAGTCAAAAACAGGATTGAAGACCTGAATAACTCTTTATCAGACCTAAAAGAAGCCGGAAGTAATGAAGAAACAGAAGCCAGCCTTGAAAAAGGGCTTGATGAAATTAAAGAACTTTCAAGCCTGGTATCTAATGATGTATCCGGGCTGAAAAACGTAATGTCAGACCTGTTCGATGCTATTGCCGGCATGGATAATGCTGATAGCCAGGACTTGATGCGGCAAAAGCTGGAGCAGGCTATTGAAAGAATTGAACAGGCTATAAATAATACAAAACCTGACTTTGAAGAGTTAAAATCTTCATCAAACAATCTTTCAGAAAGACTTGAAGGTTTAACAACTGATTTATCAGGTCTATCAGAGCAAACACGTGATAAACTGGATAAATTCTTCGAGTTAAGCCGGAATATAGAGTCAAAAATTGGTGATAGTTCTTTAAATACTGAAGAACTCCTTGATTCTATAAAGAAATTATCCGACATGGGCGAAAACCAGTTTAGCGCGACCAGCCAATCCATTGACGGACTAAAAAGAGAATTCACTACAATTGGTGAAGGATTACAGGAATTTGACCGAGACCTAACTGATATTAATTCAAAAATCAATAAATTAATCATAAATTCCAATGACAACACCGAAGACCTGAAGGATAAAATCAATAATTCCCTTGATAGTCTTGGAGAAAACATAAAACAAAACCTCCGGGATAATGCCATGTCTTTAAGCCGGACAAGTAAAACCCAGCTTGGCGAATTATCAGGTAACCTGGCAGAAATATCCCAAAAAATAGAAGGGCTAAGCTCCATGTCCGTAAAAGGGCTTAATTCCTCAGATACCCTCAGGGAAGCAATTTTACAAATGGCCGAGTGGATTGATTCAGCCGGTCAACTTTTGGAAGAAAATAATGAAAGTGTAAGAAAAAGTCTTGATACTACAGATAATGTTTTAAAAACAGTGTCTGATTCAAGAAAAAACATTCTGAGCCAGGTTGACAGGGTATACAATAAGTTTGAAGACTTTGAAGTACGCCTTGAAAGCATCGAAGCAAAGATTGAAAGAGCTACAGAAAAAGACAACAACGGTGAAATCAAACAAATGATTACTGACCTGAAAGGAAAACTGCCTTCCCAAAGCGGCAAAAAGAAGGAAAACACCCAGCTCCTGGATAAAATCGACAAACTTGAAACTCAAATGGTTTTGTTCGAAACTAAAATACAGAAGGTACTTGAATTCGTTGAGCAAAAAAAAGTTTAAAATATAAATTATGTTAGTCAAACTTGAAAATGTTCATAAAACCCTGGGAAACAAGGAAATTTTAAAAAATATAAATTTTAGTGTGAACGAGGGTGAAATCCTTGCTATTGTTGGTTTCAGCGGAGTAGGAAAAAGTACCGTGCTGAAGGTTATAAGCGGACTTCTTGAGCCTGATAACGGTAAAGTTTCTCTTTGCAACACGGAAATAGGCATGGCATTTCAGTATTCTGCCCTGTTTGACTCGTTAACTGTATTTGAAAACGTGGCTTTTCCGCTGATGGAGCGAAAAGACCTCAAATTAAAGTATGAAGAAGAGGAAGTAAAGGCAATTGTAGGGAAAAAGCTTGAACTGGTAGGTTTATCCGGGATAGAAAATAAATATCCCAGTGAACTCTCCGGCGGGATGAAAAAAAGGGTCGGCTTTGCGCGGGCAATTGTAACTGACCCTAAAATAATTCTCTATGATGAGCCCACATCAGGGCTTGACCCTGTTTCATCACGGGTTATAGAAGATTACATTGTAGATCTTTCCAAAGAATTAAATGCCGCATCTATAATTGTTACTCACCAGATTTCCACTATAGCCCATACTTCAGATAAGGTTATAATGTTATATGACGGGACAATTGTCTGGAGCGGAACACCAACGGAATTAATTACTTCAATTGATCCCTACGCTTACCAGTTTGTAACAGGAGACAAGAAAGGCCCAATGATAGCGGCATTTCATTAGAAAAATGACTATTACCGTTAAATTGAGGGAAACAGTAAAAAAATGAAAATGTCACCATCGCTAAAAGTCGGAATACTCACGTTATTATCAGTATTTATATTAATTTTTGCCATTATGTGGCTAAAAGGTCGCTCTATTTCTATAGGGGAAAAAATAGAAGTCCAATTTAAGGACATAGACGGAATGAGAGCCGGCTCTGCCGTACAGATGATGGGTATGAGAATAGGACAGGTTGATGAAATAACCCCTGTTATAGACGGTGAAAACAGCTATGTAAAAATAAAATTTGTTATAAGCGAGCCCGGTGTTGATATCCCGCCGGCATCAAAAATTTCTATCCAGCAATCAGGGATAATCGGCGAAAAATTCCTGGAAATCACCCCGCCGTTTGTTGAAACAGTTTATATTCCGCTACAAAAAGACTTTGCGGGAGTTGTGTCCGAAGACAGTGAAGTCCAGCTCCTTGCCGGGGGCAATTACCTGGCGGTCGGTAAGATAAGGGAATCAATTATTGTTGATACAGAGTCCCTTCCTTATGAAGTCAGCAGGCACATTAAAACCCCAAAAGTATATAAAATCAGGTATTTTATAAGTATCCCCGAAGTTGCAATACCAAGAAATTCAATATCAGAGCTGGTTCAGGCTGAAGGGGAGGAAAAATACAATTTAAGGTTCACTCCTCCTGAGGGGGTTTCGGTTCCCACCCCTGAGTTTGCTTCTATATACACAATTGTAGAACCCCTAAGGCTTAAAGACTTCCTTGATATTCAGATGGAAGCTGCTATGGCGCTAAAAGAAACAAATGACAAGATAAATGAGCTGTTTACCGATGAATTCATGCTTGATGTAAGGTATACACTGGAAAATACACGTGATTTAAGCGAAAAAGCGGCCATTGTGGTTGACCAGGTCGCTGCAATTGTTGATTCTTCGCAAGAAGATATTAAAATGCTTATTTCATCAGCAACACGCCTTTCTGAAAACATGAATAACCTTTCACAAAGCGCAAATGAGATTCTTTCTGACTCCAGGTTTAAAGAAAGCCTTATTGCTACGGCATATTCAATCCAGACTATGTCTGAGGAGTTCTCTGTGCTTCTCTCAGAATCAAAACTTCAGGATAGTCTACTGAACATAAACACAACTACTGAAGATGTATCAGAGATTGCCCAATATGTTAACGACCTTACAAAGAACGAGGAATTCCACCAGAGCGTTGAGACAACAGTGGTTAACCTTAATGACATGATGAAAAAACTCTCAAGGATTGCCGAGTCAATTGACGAGCTGACAGTAGAAGAAAAAGACAAGATTAAAGAATTAATAAACAACTCAACAGAAGCATCAAGAGATATCAAGAAATTTTCTGATAAGTTAAATCAAAGGTTCTTGCTGCTAAGGCTATTGTTTTAGTAAACTTTAAAAGGAAGTAGCAGTTCAGATAATGACAAAAAATTTTTGCTTTTTAAGAATCTTAATTGTTACAAAGTAATAGCTTTTAAAGGAAAATACTAATGAAAAATATGCTGCGTACAAAAATAATAGCCACAATCGGCCCGGCCTCCAACTCAGAAGAGATAATTTCAGAACTCATAAAAGCAGGGGCAAGAGCTTTCAGGATAAACTCTTCTCACGGAAAAAAAGAAGAGCATCTGGAAATAATAAAAAAAATAAGAAAAGTTGCACAGCACCTGAACCTGTGTGTTCCTATTATGTTTGACCTTCAGGGGCCTAAAATAAGGATTGGAATACTAAAAGCCCCTATCAACCTTAAAGAAGGCGATAATGTTGTTTTAAAACCGTGTGGAGAACAAGAAGACGAAAATTTTATTCCCATAGACCACAGAGGCCTGGCTGAGGATTTAAAAGAAGGGGATGTTGTGCTTCTGGACGACGGAAAAATTGAGTTAAAAGTCACCGGAAAGTTTTCTGATTCTGTAGAAGCAGTGGTTACAGACGGAGGAGTTTTAACTTCAAGAAAAGGGGTGAATATCCCTACTGCAAGGATTAATATCCCCTCAATAACCCCAAGAGATATAGAGTTCATCAATTTTGCCGTGGAAAACATGGTTGACTATTTTGCCCTGTCTTTTGTCAGGACAAAAGAGGACATTATTAAAGCAAAAGAATATATAAAAAAGGCAGGAGGGCAAACCCCGGTTATTGCAAAAATCGAAAAGCCTGAAGCGGTGAATAACCTGGTTGATATAATCATGATTTCTGATGGGATCATAATTGCAAGGGGGGACCTGGGTATAGAAATTTCTCCTGAGCGGGTTCCTGTCGTGCAAAAACACATAATTAAAGAAGCAAATTCCCTTGGCAAAGAGGTTATTACAGCAACCCAGATGCTCGAATCCATGATAAAAGAACCTATCCCAACCAGGGCAGAAGCAAGCGACGTGGCAAACGCAATTATCGACGGAACCGATGCCCTTTTGCTTACAGGCGAAACTGCTGTTGGAGAATTCCCTGCAAAAACTGTCAAAATGATGAGCTCAATAGCTGAAAATGTAGAAAACAGCAACCTGTGCAAATACAACACTTACGAGTCAGGCAGAAACGGCATTTGCAATCCGGATTCCCAGTCTATTGCAAGCGCTGCCATACGTATAATTGATGAAATAGAAATTACTGCGATTGTTGCATTTACCAGGTCAGGTTTTACAGGAAGACTGATCTCAAAAGCCAAACCAAGCGTGCCTGTGATTGCTATTTCTGATAGAAAAGATATTTGCGAACAGCTCAGTCTTCTCTGGGGCATAGAGCCCTTCTATATGGAATTTAGCCCGAATTTTACAGAAGAATTTTTGCGCCAAACCGATGAATTCCTGGTTAAAAATACTTTTCTGGAAAATAATGATAAGATCATAATTACAGGCGGTATGCCCTGTCTTGCAACAGGAACGACTAATTTTATAAGAATCCATGAAATAGGTTCTCTATAGGTATACTAAAATGAGTTAGTTTCCGTTAAATCGGGCATGAATGAGGCTATGCTCCCGCTAACGCCCGCAAAGCCCGACATAACGGAAACGTCGCTCCTGCTTCGCTTGCGAATGCAGGAGCTTTAGCTCATTTTCGCCATACCGATTTATGAGTATTATTTTCAT
>JANQEB010000027.1 GCA_028278605.1 Candidatus Gastranaerophilales bacterium | reverse complement strand
TTTTCCAGCCTCTCTAATATCCATAAGAATTTTACCAGATTTTTAATTACTAATATTCTATCTGGCTTTAAATTTCTTCTAACATTTCTTAAATTTCTGTGTAAACTATATTAAATTTTTTAAAAACCAAAAAACCTGCAGGGTTCAGGCTAATACAATTTATTTTATTTTTTCTCATGGTTACTATAGAATATTGATTAACAGGACTAGTTTTAGGGAAAGAGTTTAAAAATGAGTGAAATAAAAAAGTTAAGCGACGGGGAAATCACAGAGCTAACCGAATTATCAGGGAAATTAAGGGAAAATTGCCTGGCTATGATACACAACGCCAAATCAGGCCATCCGGGAGGGAACTTCTCAGCTATTGACCTTATGCTAATTCTTTATAAAAAGGTCTTAAACCAGTCCTGTGAGTGGGAATGCTCATCCAAATGGGATTGCAGGGACAGGTTTGTATTATCAAAAGGACATGCATCAGCCGCATTATATTGTGTACTGGCTGATTGTGAGTATTTTGGAGAAGACGAATTAATGTCATTCAGGAAACTGGGCACAAGGCTCCAGGGACACCCCGGCTGTAACTGTGTTCCCGGCGTTGAAATCCCGTCCGGTTCACTTGGGCAGGGCTTATCTATGGCAAATGGAATTGCGCTGGCCCTGAAACTGGATAAAGTTAATTCTAAAGTGTATGTAATGCTGGGCGACGGGGAACTCCAGGAAGGCCAGGTCTGGGAAGCTGCAATGTCAGCTTCGCATTACAAGCTGAATAATATCATAGCAATAGTCGATAGAAACCGCCTCCAGATTGACGGTTCCACGGAAGATATCAAAGCCCTTGAGCCTTTGGCTGATAAATGGCGGGCTTTTGGCTGGGAAGTGCTCGGCATAGACGGGCATGACTACCGGCAAATTTATACGGCTTACCAGCAGGCAATCAATATTGGCAATGAAAAGAACGTGCCGGTTGTGATTATAGCCAATACTATAAAGGGTAAAGGAGTTTCCTTTATGGAAAACAACCCTGGCTGGCACGGCAAAGCAACAAAACAGGATGAATTTATGAAAGCAGTTGAGGAATTACGAGGAAAATGCTAATAGACAACAAAAGTGTAAGCTCATTAAGACAGGCTTATGGGGAGACATTAGTCCAACTTGGCGGGGAAAATCCAAACATAGTAGTATTAGACGCTGATCTTGCGTGCTCTACGCAGACAATACAGTTCCAAAAGGCATTTCCTGACAGGTTTTTTAACATGGGAGTAGCTGAACAGGATGGCGTAGGCACAGCAGCAGGACTTGCATACTCAGGAAAAACAGCGTTCTTTAGCACTTTTGCGGTGTTTGCCTCAGGAAGGGCCTGGGATCAGGTAAGATGTTCCGTCGCACACCCCAAACTTAATGTAAAAATTGTTGCTACACACGGCGGAATAACAGTTGGGGAAGACGGTGCAAGCCACCAGGCGCTTGAAGATATCAGCCTGATGAGGTCATTACCGAATATGAGGGTTATAATCCCTGCTGACAGCATAGAAACCAGGGCTGTAATCAGGTATGTCGCTCAAACAGAAGGGCCTTTCTATGTAAGGTTAACAAGGCCCAATATGCCTGAGATTTTTGACGCGCAGACCTACAATTTCGAGCCAAGGGCAAGGGTTTTAATTGAAGGAAAAGACCTGACTATTGCAACCTACGGGGAAACAGTTGTTGAAGCCGTAAAATGCGCAGAAATGCTAAAGCTTAAAGGGATTTCTGTCGAGGTAATAAACGTGCCGGTTATAAAACCGCTTGATGAAATTACAATTCTTGAAAGCGTAAGAAAAACAGGCGCGGTTATGACAGTGGAAAACCACTCTATCATTGGAGGACTGGGAAGCGCGGTATGTGAAACCCTGAGCGAGAAACTGCCTTTACCAGTAAGAAGAGTGGGAGTACGTGATGAGTTTGGTCAAAGCGGTGAATATACCGAACTAATGAAGAAATACGGGCTATGCGCTGAAAGATTCATTGAAGATGCTTTAGCGCTGCTTGAAAAGAAGACAAAATAAAATAAATTAAAATGATCAGACTAAGAAATGCCGTAAAAAAATATGGAAGACAACGAGCTCTGGACTGTGCTAACCTGCATATCAAGGTAGGGGAGTTTGTTTTTCTTGTCGGAGCAAGCGGTGCAGGAAAATCAACACTTATGCGGCTTGTTTACAGGGAAGAAAAACCAACTCGCGGACAGGTATTTGTTGGCGGGGTTGACGTAGCAAAAATGAAACCTTCCCAGGTCCCATATTTGAGAAGAAGAATGGGAATCGTATTCCAGGACTTTAAGCTTCTCTGTGATCAGACAGTGTTTGATAACGTCGCTTTCGTGATAAAAGCCCTGGGAATGAGCTCAAGAGAAATTACAAGGCGTGTAAAAGGCGCCCTGAAGATAGTTGGGCTTTCCGATAAAGTAAATGCGTTTCCGGGACAGCTTTCCGGAGGGGAACAGCAAAGGGTAAGCATTGCAAGGGCAATAGTCAACGGCCCGCCACTGTTGATTGCCGACGAGCCTACAGGAAACCTTGACCCTCAGACTTCTTTTGAGATTATGGAAATCCTGGAGCAGATTAACAAGCGTGGAACCACTGTAATCGTTGCCACACACGACCAAATGGTTGTAAACCACTATAAAAAGCGCGTAATCACCCTTGACCAGGGTAAAATTATCAAAGATATTAACTCAGGGACATATGAATAACCGGGGGCTGGCTTGAATACTGAGATACGAATATTTTTCAGAATACTGGGGGAAACCGTAAAAGGCATACAAAGAAGCCGGTGGATGAACCTGGTCATTATTACTACTATGGCTGCTATTTTGAGTATCTTTGCCTGTCTTTTCAGGTCAAGCTTGTTTGTCTCGCATTTTGTGAGTGAAATTGGTGATTCAATCGAGGTTTCGGTTTATTTGAAACCCGGAAACGACCCAAAAGAAACTGTAAAGAAGTTTTCTGCGTATAAAAACATTAAAAGTATTAAAATTATCACAAAAGAAGAGGCCTGGAAGGGGTTAAAAGAACAAATAGACATACCGGACCTGGATAATCCGCTTCCCGATACCCTGAGAATCAAGCTGGAAGATAAAACTCACGTTAAAAAGTTTATAAAAACCGTTAAAAAACTTGAATTTGCTGAAGACGTGCAATATGCTGAGCAGCTTGCGGATAACATTGCCCGGGTAGGCCATTTTATAAATACAGCAGCGCTTATCATAATTATAATCCTGGGAAGCCTTACCTTTTCTATAATTAACAACACTATTCATCTTGTGATTGAATCAAGAAAGCAGGAAATCGAAATTATGCGTATGATGGGCGTTTCTGACTGGTATATCAAAGCCCCATACATATTCCAGGGGATTTTCTACGGTTTTAGCGGCGCAATCCTTTCTTCCATCTCGCTTGTAGTACTGCAAAGCTACTTGAAAAACCTTTCAGAGCTGTTTTACATAACAATTGCCCCGCATAATACACAAATTGTGATTATCTCGGTTTTACTTATGGGAATTGCAGTTGGTGCAGTGGGAAGCGTGTTTTCTGTCAGGAAATACATCAAAGTATAGCGGCAGCATAGCTTTATACCGGGGAATTACAGGGAAACGTCTTTCAGATGTGTAATTTTCGGAATTTTATTTATTAAAACTCCTATTATATCTATCCTGAAGTCTTTATATCCTTCGCAAGCCTTACTATTAGCGTAAATTTCAGCGAGCTGGTGTATGGTATTTAATTTGGCAGGACTTATAGCCTCTACAGGATGCCCAAAATCAATTGTAGACCTGGCTTTTACTTCAATAAACACTAGAGTATCACCCTCTTTAGCAATGATATCAATTTCTCCGACTCTTGAATACCGCCAATTGCGCTCAAGAATAACCATTCCCTGCTTTTCAAGAAACCCTGCAGCAATATTTTCGCCCTTTTTTCCTCTTATAATTTTAGAATTCATTACCCTGGTTTTTTAGATAAATTTTTTAGTTTTTTTTAGGTAAATTTAGTTTTTTTTAGTTTTTTTTAGTTTTTTTTGGCTACAAATAGAAATTTTTAAAAACATCCATTTGTAAAAATAATATATAATTTTAAGTGTAGCAAAATTTTGTATTAATCGAAAATTTAATATGACAGGTTTTATAAAAGTTAAAAATTTAATCAAGGAATTCCCGATCAGGGGAGGTTTTTTTAATAAACAATACGAAGCAGTGCATGCTGTAAATGATATAAGCTTTGAAATCGCCAAAGGTGAAACCCTGGGCCTGGTTGGCGAGTCAGGATGCGGAAAGTCAACTGCCGGCAGGTGTATTCTCGGTTTACTCCCTCCAACCGGCGGTTCTGTAAGGATTGATGATATGGAGGTTACCGAAATCGACCCCGCTTTAAAGAAATCACTTAAGCAAAGGATGCAGATTATCTTCCAGAACCCGTATTCCAGCCTGAACCCCAGGATGACTATTGATACTATCCTGAAAGAACCGCTTCTTATACATAGGAACTTCTCTAAGAGCAAGCAAAATGACTTCATAGCAAAGCTTCTTGACATGGTAGGGCTGGACAGAAGCGTACTTAGCCGCTATCCTCACGAGTTTTCAGGCGGGCAGCGCCAGAGGATCGGTATAGCAAGGGCGCTTGTTCTTCAACCGGAATTCATCGTGGCTGATGAGCCTGTTAGCGCACTGGATATAAGCATTCAGGCGCAGATATTAAACCTGATGCAAAACCTTAAGAAAGAATTCAGGCTGACTTATCTGTTTATTTCCCATGATTTAAGCGTGGTAAGGCATTTCTGCGACAGGGTTGCGGTAATGTACCTGGGCGAAATTGTAGAGACAGCCCCTACGGAAGAACTTTTCAGAAGCCCAAAGCACCCTTATACAAGGGCATTATTGTCATCAGTGCCGCTTCCTGAGCCTGAGCGGGACTTATCAAAGAGGATTATCCTCAAAGGCGATATCCCAAGCCCGGTAAACCCTCCCTCAGGGTGTAAGTTCCATACAAGGTGCCCGCATGTTATGGATATTTGCTCAAAAACCAGTCCTTCAAAAACTCAAGTCAATTATGAACACTTTGCAAACTGCCATTTGTTAACTTAAATGGTCTATTCTCTGTGGGTAGATATCTTTAACTTTCTGTTTAACCAGAGCACCTAATTTATTACAAAAATCATTACTACCGGATAAATCAGAATAAATAGATGCTCTTAACTTAAAATTTTTATCCTGAGTATTATAGTACATAGTCATGGAGTCTAGCATTAAAGCTCTTATAGCATTTGCTCCAATCTGATACTCTGATCTTCTATTAATCTCTACACTATCAAATTTCAAAATACTTAATGCTTCCTCATTTGTCCCTTTAAAATTATAAACGGGATTATTGGTATTGGATTTAAAGCTGACTCTGGGGTTGGAAAGTGAAACCGGGTACATTTTTTTCTCCTTATATTTTTTCCTGATATTTAAATTTATAAAACCCCTGAAAAAATATTTTGCCCTTTTTAAGATAAATTTGTTAAGTAAAGTTTACATTAAACCTGGAATTACAACTATTCAAGGCTATTAAGCTAAAATTTTTCTTGAATTACTTACTGCAACTGCCCTGATGGTGATTAAGCGCGAAGTGCTTAACAATTTTTAATAATAATCAATCAATGACTGATAAAAATTTGGCAGTGGTATAAAAATACGTGATTTGTCATTGCGAGCCCAGTACCCGCACAGGGCAGGGCGGGCGAAGGATCTCAAGGTCTAAAACGGTGAGATTCTTCGCCCGCCCCGCCTATGGCGGGAGGCGGCTCAGAATGACGAAATGAGTAAAAATTTTTT
>JANQEB010000006.1 GCA_028278605.1 Candidatus Gastranaerophilales bacterium | reverse complement strand
CCTGGTTGTAGCCTATTTCTCTTGAAAACGGGGTAACAGTAAGGTTATTTGCCCGCATGATTTCGTTAACTTTAGCGGTAAATATTAATTTGTCTTTATATTTATGTTCCTGTTTTAGTTCTAATGCTCTTTTCAGGATATTTTCAGGGTATTTATCAGCCAGAACCCAGCCTTTGATTTCTTCGGGCGTTACCTCAAGAATTGGCGCTATTTTTTCTATAATATGGGGAGGAAAAGCGTCTTCACCCCTAATCATGCCTCCTAAACCCCCATGGTCATAGCCTATTAATTTAGCAAGTTTATATTGCGATAAATTTTTTTCTTGTAATATTCTTTTTATTTTTTCAGTAACTAAAGGCATTTAAATTCTTCAATTTCGTGAGGAAATAGGTATTGACATGTTTTTTAAAATGAGTTATATTGAATTTGACCAAACATATGGAGAAACTGATTAAGGTAAAAAAACAGCCTCCGGGGCATGACAAGTACACTTTGTGTCAGACTGGTCAGTATTATGTGAATTAGCATTTCAATACCTGTGAAACCCGGCTTATTGCCGGAAATGCAAATTTCACAGGTGTCCGGGCTTGAGCCGGAATCACAATTTCAAAATAGATATAAATTATATATTTTCAGACAATTTTATCATAAAGCCGCTTGTAATGGCTAATCTGGCACTGGGAGGCACCTATCTTTTCGTAAAACTGTTTGAGATATCTGAACTGCTGCCTCTTTTTTGTCTGTTTACACTTGTTTATATTTCTTTCTTTCCGAGGGTTTTTCCAAAAGACAGGAAGTAACCCTTATTCAGCCTCGATGTTTTTCATAAAATCAACTTCTATGCCCTGGTCTTTAAGGGCTTTTAAGAAGTTTTTTGAAGCCTGTCTCTGTATATCCTGGGGAACCACACGTAAAAGCTCAACAGCCCTGGATAAAACCGGGTCTTTATCATACCACCTGTTACCGTTAGCAGGCTTTACTTTTGCGTAAAAAGACTCGATAGCTTCTTTTCCCACATGGTCTTCTATTTTTTTAAGAAAAACTTCCGCCTGGTCTTTTAAGTCATCCTGAAAATTGCGAAGCAAATCCATCACTTCTACCAGAAGCGGGTCATGGTCATACCAGCGTTTATATTTTTGTCCCATTGTCAAGAAACCTTTTTAGCGTAAAACCGGGTATTTGAAAAATAGCAAATATTATAATAAATTTTCATCTATATTATTAATTTTAACATCAAGATTAGTTTCGTCTAACTCTAACCTACTAATATTTGCCCCGAGGTTAGAAAGTTTTTCCACTATTTTTTCATAACCCCTGTCAACGTGGTGGATGTCCTTGACTTCAGACACGCCTTCCGCACAAAGCCCGGCTACTATAAGAGCGGCTCCCGCCCTTAAGTCGGTAGCAATTACCTGGGCGCCTGTTAATTCCCTTACGCCTTTTATAATAGCTTTATTGGATTCCTGCTGGACGTCAGCTCCCATCCTTCTAAGCTCGCCCAGTTGCCTGAACCTGTTTTCATATATGTTTTCAGTAATAATGCTAATACCCTCAGAAACAGCAAGCGCGGAGACAAAAGGTGATTGCAGGTCAGTAGGAAAACCGGGGTAAGGCTGGGTAACTATATTTACTGACCCTAACTTTCCGCCGGCTGAGACTTCAATACTAAACGGGTCAAGTATGGAAATTTTTCCGCCCATTTCTATTACCTTGCTTGTAACAGCGCTTAAATGGTTCGGGAAAATGTTTCTTATAACTGCCTTTCCTCTTGTTGCAACAATCGCAGCTATATATGTGCCGGCTTCAATCCTGTCAGGAATAGTCGTATATGACAGCGGCCTGAGGTCTTCCTGCTTTACTCCGTTAATTATGATTTCAGAAGTCCCTGCACCTGAAATATCACCGCCCATAGCGTTAATAAAGTTTGCAAGGTCAATAATTTCCGGTTCCTGGGCAGCGTTGCTGAGTATGGTTGCACCTTCAGCAAGTACAGCCGCCAGCATTATGTTTTCTGTTGCGCCTACGCTTGGCCTGTCAAGATAAATTTTTGAGCCGGTGAGTTTTTTTGCCCTGGCAATTACATACCCGCTTTCAATTTTAACCTGGGCCCCAAGCGCTTCAAGTCCTTTAATATGAAGGTCAATCCTTCTTTCGCCTATGGAACACCCGCCGGGAAGCGCGACTTTCGCCTCATTGAACCTTCCCAGTAAAGAGCCCAGAACAATAAAAGAAGCCCTCATAGTACTTACAAAATCATAATGGGCTTCTATATTATCAATATTAGCAGCGTTTATTACCACTTTTTGTTCGCTTTTATTGTAGTCCACATCCGCTCCAAGCGTTTTAAGAAGCTTTGTCATTGTGCAGACATCTGTTAGCTCAGGTACATTATATATTTCGCAGGTATCATCCAAAAGAAGTGAGGCAGCCATTAATTTTAGAGCCGCATTTTTGGCTCCGCTGACTGTTACTTCCCCTTTTAGTTTTCTTCCACCCTCTAAAACGATCTTCTGGTGCAAAGAATTGTCCTCCTAATAATTAAAATAATTGTATTGATAAGTGTTTATCCAAAAAAATCTTCTGAAATTTTTTTGAAATCTCTCTTTTAATTTAATAACATTTATAAAATAAAGTAAACATTGTTATTATTAAACACACTAAATTCAGTAGTTACCTCTGTTAAATTAATAACCCCGGGGGTTTTGGCCCCGGCTTTACAAAAACCCAAAAAGTTTACAATTAAATATAATATATTATTGGTAAGTATTGTTTTTTCAGGGATATAAAGTCAAAAACAGCTTATTTTGATTAAAAAATATTAACATTGAGAGCAGTAGCATTCAATATAGTTTAGTTTACTCTTTTTGCAAAAAAAATCCGGAAACTTCCTGAGATAAAGTTTATCTTTATCAGGTTTTTATTCCCCGGTTGGGGAGTAATATTCATAACTATATTGATCTTCAAAAGAAGAGGAAAAACCGTTTTGGGCAGAGTTCCGTTGCGTAATGCGGACATGCGCCAGCGGGAACCAATGTTCATTCCCGGCAGCAAAATATTAATTTTTTTTTCAAAATTTTTTTTATATTCAATACATTTTATTTATATCTTTTATATTTTT
>JANQEB010000278.1 GCA_028278605.1 Candidatus Gastranaerophilales bacterium | reverse complement strand
AATTATAGCTTGATAAAAATTCCTTAAAATTTATAGAAAAGAGGCGCGCGGCTCTGCGTTAGCGGGAGCATAGCCTCATTCATGCAGCCGCGCGCCCTCCTCCGGGGCTGGCCGGGAGGGCGTTTTAAGGAATTTTTAAAAATAACTAACCCGTCATTGAGGTTATTTAACTCGAGTCTTAATATAAAAATTACACTTTTTTCAATGATTTTAAAGTCATTTTTATATTTTCTGATATTTTAATCAAAAGCGGGATTAACAGTAAAGTAATTATTGTTGAAAATATGACGCCGTAAGCAATTGAAACAGCTGCAGGAATTAAATATTGTGCTTGTTCCGATTTTTCCATCATCAAAGGCATTAACCCGGCAGAAGTTGTTACCGTAGTTAAGAATATAGCCCTGAAGCGACCTATTCCGGCTTGTTTCAAGGCATCTTCAAATTCAAGCCCTTCTTCCCGTAATTGATTAAACCGGGTAAGCATGACAAGACTGGCGTTTACTACCACGCCCATTACAGCTAGAATCCCAAAAAATGAAATAAAACTAACGGGATATCCCATAATCCAGTGTCCCAAAATAGCACCAACAATAGAAAACGGAATTGCCGCCATGATAATCAAAGGCTGGAAATAAGACTTCAAAGGCACGGCAAGTAATGAATAAATAAGAGCAATTATCATCAAAAATGCCGTTAATAATTCCATATTCACTTCTTCCATTTCTTCAAGGTCTCCAGCCGGCGCAATTTTTACATCAGGATATTTTGATTGCAAATCCTTTGCTATGCCTTGCTCGATAAACTCAAAGACTTCCGCCTGGCTAACCAGTTTTTTATCAATGGAAGCTTTTACCTGCACCGTTCTTTTTCCGTTTCTTCTGATAATTTCAACCGGGGTAATCTCTGTTCTTACCTCTGCAACAGAAGTTAACGGCAACCACTTCCCGTCTGCATTCTGAATTCTTGATGAAAGCAGGTCATTTATGTATTTTTTCTTGTTTTTTTGATATTTTACAAAGACTTTTACTTCTTCGCCGTCTCTTTGTATCTTGTAAACCTCCAGCCCGCCGTATGCATTTCCGATTTGTTCCGCTAAATCCGCGACGCTAACCCCCAGGTGCTGCGCTTCTTCCTTTAAATGTAGGTTGATTTGAGGCTTTCCGCTATTTAAATCAGTGTTAATATCATTAACGCCGCTTTGTTGTTTTAATGTTTCAACAACCTCCAGTGTAGCGTTTTTTAAAGCATAATCGTACGCAGAACTGACTTCAATGATAAATCCGCCTGTCCAGTCCTCTACCACCTGATAAGTAAGTTTTTCTGCTCCCTCAAGCTTGCCGACCCTATCTCTCCACTTTTCAACGAGAAGCATTGTATCGACTTTTTTAGTCTCCTGGGGTTGAATTTCCGCATAGACTTTTGCTGTTGATAAGTCTATCAGGTTTGTGGTTATATACTTAATCGGCGGCTCTATGTTACCTAATTTTTTGATGAATTCCCTGTTTAATTCATTAGCTTCCCGCTCAATTTTTTCAAGATTATCAATAGTTAAACTAATAGGCATGGAACTGTTCATTTTCAGGCTGACCGTTATAACCTGCCCGGGAACGTCAGGAAAGAAGACCGTTCTGACAATTCCTTTTTCAAGCAGTCCAATGCCTATCAGGGCAATTGTTATAATTATCAATAAAGAAGAATAGGTATGCCTTAAAGCTTTTTCAAGCAGGGGTTGATAGATTTTTTTATTTAAAAACTGTAAAAACGCCATAGCTTTTGCTTGCAGTGCCGAGTATATTTTTCCAAAAAAAGTTTTTGGACTTTTTATCTCAACAGAAACATTTGCCAGATGGCAGGGCAGAATAAATTTACTTTCAAAAAGGGAGAAAAAAAGCGCTGCTATTACTACAACAGAAAAACTGACCATAATTTTTCCAATTTCACTGGTCATTAACGTTAGCGGGAAAAATGCCCCAATAGTTGTAAAAGCGCCAAAAATAGTAGCCTTTGCAACCCTCTCCACACCCAGGACAGTTGCTTGAACAGCATCTTTATCCGGTGATTTCAGTTTTTCTTCATAAACACTTTCTCCAACAACAACAGCATCATCAACCAAAATCCCTAAAACTACTATAAAACCAAAAGTTGTAATATCATTCAGGGAATAATCCAAAAAGCTTGGTCCCATTATCATCCCGGCGCCAAAAACAGCAATCGGGATCCCCATCGCTATCCAAAATGCCAGCTTAAAATTTAAAAACAAAGCAAGCAAAATTAAAACAATAAATAGTCCCTGTATGCCATTTTCTGCAAGCAATTTAAGCCTTTGCTGCATGAAGTCGCTATAACCGCCCCAGGTTTCAATATAGACTCCTTCCGGCATTTCTCCTTTAAGTTCTTCAACTATTTTTTTTGCGTTCTTTGTTGTCTTAAGTATGTGTTCTTTTTGCGCATTGAAAATGGTTATTCCAACGGACGGTTTTCCCTGGAACCTCGCAAAGGATTCAACCTCTTTAAAACCGTCAACTATTTCCGCCACATCTTTCATCAGGATTCTACGTCCATCAGGAAGCGTTTTTACGGGAATGTTCGCATAATCTTCATACCTGAAAGCTTTTTTATCTGCTTTTAGAATTATTTTTCCTGACTTGCTCTTTAAACTGCCTGTGCGGTAGTCAAGAGAATTTTCGTTAATTTTTTCAGTTATATCATCAATTGATAAACCATAATTGGTTAGTTTTTCTTCATCAACTTCCACCCTGATTTCATAAGGTAATTTTGCAAAAGTTTCAAGCCTGGATATCATAGGGTCGTTTTCCAGGCGTTCTTTTACTATCCTTGCAGTTTTTTGAAGAGTTTTTAAGTCTTTATCCCCATATACCTGAACGTAAATTGCAGGTATTTTATAAACCTCTTCCCTGAATATAGATGGTCTTTCTGAAAATGCGGGCAAATTATTTATAGCATCAATTCTTGTTTTTATTTCATTTTGAAACCGGTCTATATCAAAATTCTGAAGCCTTTTTGCTTTTACAACAGACAGGTTTTCCGAGGAAAAAGAAGAAATTTTCCTTAATCCGGGCGTTCCCTCCAGGGCTTTTTCAATTCTTCTTGAAACACTCCTGTCAACCAGCTCGGCATTTGCGCCGGGACAAACGGTCTTGATGCTTATAATAGTGGGTGGGGTTGAAGGAACCGTTTCAATTCTGATGCTAAGTATCGTTGTTAACCCTGATACAATTATTAAAAATGCTATTAAATTTGTTGCTACCGGGTTTCTTATAAACCATTCCACTATTTTATGCATTTTAGTTATCTCCTATGACTTTTGGAGTAACTTTCTGCCCGTTTAAAAACGTTATATTTGGAGCTATGGAAATTAAAACGGGAAAGTCTACATTTTGTGGAGGATATATATATATATCGCCGCCTTTATAGAAAACAGGTGTGGTTTTATAACTTTGAAGAGTATTTTCCTCTGTTACATACCAGATTTCACCGCTTTCAGTTAAAGCTGATTCTGAAACACGAAGCAAGCCCGGAATTTTTTTACCTGAAAGCATAACTTCCACGAAAGTTCCGGGAAGCAACGGCGGTTTCTGCGAAAATGGGTTTTCTACCTCTAAAAATAGCTCCCTGAGACGGGTTTTTTCATCAATACGCAAGCCCTGGCGAGCAACTACAGCCTTCCAGCTTGCATTTTGCTCCTCGCTGTATAACCTGGCTATCATATTTTTTTTAACATCGGGTAATAAATCCCATTGCCTCGGAGATAAACTTACTTTTACCCGGGCTTTGTCTGCACCGTAAATTTCGGCAACTTCATCACCTTCAAGCAGGCTTTCCCCTTTATTTACTTTTCTTTCAACTATTATTCCCGTATAGGGAGCTTTAATTTCCGTATAATCCAGATCTTTTTGAGCCTGCCTTAAATTTGCGTTGGCGGCTTCTACCATTGTTTCCGCCACTTTAACCTGCGGTCCTCTCAATACCAGGTCAGACAGGGGAGCACAACCAAGCCCCGAATTTTTCCAATTTTCAATAGCTCCCCTTTGTTTTTGCTGTTCTTTTATTAAATTCACTTCATGTTTGGCTAATTTTTCATAAGCACTTGCCAGGTTGCTTTCATAAAAGCTTTTTTCAAGCATAACAAGGATTTCGTCTTTTTTTACAATATTACCTGCCCTGAATTTCGGGGAAATATAGTCGATATTACCGTTAACCTGGCTTTTTAAGTTTGTTTGCCAGAGAGGTTTTACTTCACCCAGGACAGTTATTAAGGCAGAATAGGCTTCCGGGGACGCATCAATTACCGATACCGGTAAACTTTGCTGTTTTTGTTTTTCAACCTGCTTTTTACTGTCTGAAGCCTTATGGCGAGGAATTGACATAAATAAAACAAGGATCAAAACGCAGGCTATTAACGTTATTACAAATATCCGAAACTTGTTGTTTTTTATTTTTTTCATTAGTCCTATTTCTGTCTCCTGTCTTTCTTTATTTTTCTATTCCTACTCCTAAAGCTATCGCTAAATCGACACGGTTGCCTAATCTTTTTCCCCTGGTTTCGTTAAGTTCCTGCTCAGTATTATTTTGTTCGACAAGGGCGTTTAAATACTCTGAAATACCGCTTATTCCCCGCTTGTAACGTTCCCTGTAATAAGAGCTGTTTTTTTGCAGCTGGCAAAGAGCATCATATAAATTGGCTTCCTTTCTGGTCAATTCTGCCTCTCTTCCGAAAACGTTTTCAACTTCCTGCAAAGCCAATAAAATATTTTGATAAAGTTCTGCCAGGCTGGCATCTTTTTCCAGGGCCTTGGCTTTGCTTTCACCCACTAAAGCTCCTCCCTGGAAAAGAGGTTGAATTAGAGCTCCGAGGATGTTCCAGGCTAACTCGCCGTTGCTGACGTCAAATAAAGGAAGAACCAGCCAGAGAAGCTGTGTTGCCATACTAATTTTAGGCAGCCTGGCTTTTTTAGCGGCTTTTGCTAATTTCTTGGATGATTCAACCTTATTTAATGCAGCTTGTATATCCGCTCTGTTTCTCAGGATATCGACTCTGAGCATTTTAGGGAGACAGGTGATTTCCGGTAGTTTTTTGCCTGTTCTTATCTGGGAAACCGGGATTCGTCCGATTAACACCTCAAGGTTCCTTAATTCTGCTGAATGTTGTTCCTTCAGTTGCTCCAGGTCATTTCTGGCAATTTTTGTTCTTTTCCTGGCAGAATTTAACTCGTTTATTTCTTTTAATCCTCGTCTATAATTGCTGAAAGCCAATTTCTCCAGTTTCTCAACAGTATTTACATTGTCTTGAAGGATATCAATATTATTTTTCAGTGCAACTATGTTGATCCAGGTCTGAATTATTCTCGCGGATAAAATATCCCGGGCCTTGAGGTAGTATTGTCTTTGCGCTCCGTAATCAGATTTCGCGGCAGAATGCTCATCTGAAAGTTTTCTCCAGACATCAAGCTCCCAGCTGAATTGCAAAAAACCTAACCGGTTGCTGGAGGGATTACTTTCAGCCTCGAACCTGTCTTCCAGAAAGCCCGCTCCCAGTCTAGGCAAAAACTTTGACCTTGTCTTTGACAGTCTGTAATATTTTGCTCTCAGCCTCAAGGCGGTAGATTTCAGGGCAGGATTATTTTTGATCCCCTCTATAACCAGTTCTCTCAGGCAGTCGTCATCGATCATATCCAAAAGATTGGCTGTTATGGGAAGCTCTTCAATTTGCTTTTCAATTGCAAACTCCGGGGGCAAGTTATCATATATTGACTTGCAAGGTTTTGCCATTGCAAAATTATGCAAAGAAATTATTGCTAAAATAATAATTGATATTATTTTTTTTATTTTCCAGCCACTTACCATTTTATTTTTTCCTTGCTTGACTACATTGAGACTACGTTTTTAAATTTTGTCTTTATTTTTTTACACTGCAAAATTCACAATATTTTTTATTACAAACATGCAAAGAACACTATTCTGATGGTAGATAGATTTTTTTTATCCTTTTTCCTCCTTTTCAAGGCTTTTTAAAATCATTTTACTTAATTCTTCTGATGCTTTTTTTGCAGGGAAGTTTTCCATATCCAAAATCCACTGCAAACAAAGCCCGTCCATTGCACCAAAAATTATTGCGGAGAAAGTATAGGTATCCACTTTCCTGAACTCGCCGCTATCAATTCCCTGCTTGATTATTTCCGCTACAAAACCTCTATAATTACTGTATACACTTGAAATGTCCAATTTGTTTTCTGATTTTTTAATTATTCCCTCTGCCCAAAACACAAACAAAATATTTATAAAATCAAACATTTCTGTATAAATACCAAAGGAATATTCTATAAAGATTTTAATTTTTTTTCTTGAACTTTTTGCAAACGATATTTTTTCAACTAATTTAGAAAAGGTCACTTTTTCAAAATAATTATAAAGTTCAACAAGCAAGTCATCCTTACTTGAAAAATACTCATAAATCATACCTTTGCTGACATTTGCAGCTTTTGCAACATTATCCATAGTTGTATCAGCGTACCCTTTCCGGGCAAAAACTTTTATGGCTGCTTCCAGCAATTCTTTTTTTCTTTTTTCTTTATTAACAATTTTTGGAGACACAATTCCACCTTTATTTATACTGACCAGTCAGTCATTATATTAGCATATATTTTTTAGTCTTTCAAGCGGCTAAAAATTCAGGGCAATTCAGTTCTAAATTGGATAAATTAAACTTAAACTGTCACCCCGCACTTGATGCGGGGTCTAGCCAATTAATGCTGATACGCGATAAGTAA
>JANQEB010000303.1 GCA_028278605.1 Candidatus Gastranaerophilales bacterium | reverse complement strand
GGGCGAAGAATCTCATTACCTGAGATCCTTCGGCCACCCCCCACCATGGGTGGGGTGGGCTCAGGATGACGGACAAAATTAATTTAACAGAGTACTAATACAAAATAACTGACCCAAAAACTAAATACACAATTTAACCGGCTATTACAAACATTTTTGCTCGCACCGGCAGGTTTACCTAATCAAACATAAAAAACCGTAAGACTAGCATTATAGGAAGTAAGTAGTAAAAACAAGGAGAGTAGTATTATGGCTATTGTAGTAAACAACAACATCGCATCATTAATTGCTCAAAGAAACCTCAACGGCAACACATCAGGTATTATTAAGTCAATTGAAAGAATGTCATCAGGATTTAGAATCAACAGGGCAGCAGATGACGCGGCAGGCCTTTCGATTTCTGAAAACCTAAGGGCGCAGATAAGGGGCAACTCAAAAGCAATGAACAATATCCAGGACGGGATAAACATGCTTTCAATTGCAGAAGGCGGCCTGTCAGTAATCGGGGAAAACATACAAAGAATCCGGGAGTTAAGTGTCCAGGCTGCTAACGAAACTAACGCGACAGCAGAACGAAACGCAATCCTTGCAGAAATTAACGCGCGTATTCTTGATATAGACAGAATTTCAAAATCAGCCCAGTTTAACAACCTGAGCCTGCTTGACGGTTCACTATCAAGCGCAAAGTTACAGATTGGTTCAAATTCAGTCGCATCAATAAACGTAATTGACATATCAACTGTTCTTTCTACTTCATCAGATTCATCAACAATAGGAATTTCTCTAACTGCGACAGGTTCAACCTGGACAAGCGACGCGATAAGAAGCTATATTTCCCAGTTGGATACTGCCTTAACAACAGTCAACACAAGGCGTTCAGACCTGGGAGCATTCCATAACCGACTGGAAAGCTCGCTTGAAAACCTCACGATTATGAACGAGAACCTCAGCGCCTCTGAATCCAGAATTCGAGACCTCGATGTGGCAAAGGAATCAGCAAATATGGCTAAAATGCAAATACTGCAGCAAGCTTCAGCAAGTGTCCTAGCCCAGGCAAACAGGTTGCAGCAGATAGCGCTGCCTCTGATAGCGGGCTAGTATATAAAAAACTAAAAATATATTCTTAAACCCATAAATAGACAAATACCCCAAATAAACTCCCACACAATACTCTCCCTGTAATTTTTTTACCCCCGGGTCAGCAAAAGCTGACCCTTTTCTTTATCACAAAGTCAAATGGGGGTATTATCCAGGGTCTTTCAATTCTGGAATTAAAAAAGATATGTCATGCCGTGCTTGACACGGCATCTAGCCAACTTTTACTTATCGCGTATCAGCATTAATTGG
>JANQEB010000292.1 GCA_028278605.1 Candidatus Gastranaerophilales bacterium | reverse complement strand
GGGCGAATAACAATTACCTGCTGACATTCCCGTTTTTCGCTCGCGCTGCTCGGAATGACATTTCGGGTGTTATCAACATGATAACGGTACACTTTCAATAATTTATAAGAATGGGCTTTCTTTCACTCCCGGTTTCGTTTAGCTGTCCAGCTCTTTCTTGAATAGCTTATTCACAAGGCCGGGATTAGCTTTGCCCCTGGTTTCTTTCATTACCTGTCCGACCAAAAAGCCTATAACCTGGGTTTTGCCTGCTTTATATTTTTCAACTTCCTGCGGGTTGGCTTTGATTATTTTCTTAACGATTGAGGTTATTTCCCCTTCATCGGAAATCACGCTTAAGCCCTGCTCATCAACTATCTTCTGTGCTGAACCGCCTTTTTCCATAAGAGAAACAACCACTTTTTTGGCTATAGCATTAGAAATAGTTCCTTTGTCAATCAGTTCAATCATTTCAGCAAGGGATTCAGGAGTTAACCCGGTGTCATCAATGGATTTTTTGCTGTCTTTTAAGTAAGCCGTAATATCCCCGGTAAGCCAGTTAGCAGATGCTTTTGGGTTTTTGGTAAGCCCTGCTGTTTTATCAAAAAACCTTGCTATATCGATTGAATCAACGATAACACCGGCGTCGTATTCAGAAAGGCCGAGTTTTTTTGTATATCTTACGCGTTTTTCTTCCGGAAGCTCAGGCAGGGTTTCTCTTATCCGGTGAACCCAGTTAGCGTCGATTTCCAGCGGGACAATGTCAGGTTCCGGGAAATACCTGTAATCATGTGATTCTTCCTTGGTCCTCATAGAGATGGTTATTCCCTGGTCGTCTTTCCAGAGGCGGGTTTCCTGGATGATTTTACCGCCTTCCTCCACTTCCTCAATTTGTCTTTCAATTTCGTATTCTATAGCCCTTTGCAGTGCCCTGAAGCTGTTGAGGTTCTTGATTTCAACCTTTGTGCCCAGTTCTTGCTGATTAACCGGTCTTATACTTATGTTTGCATCACAGCGCAGGCTGCCTTCTTCCAGGTTGCCGTCGCATACACCAAGGTACCTGACTATGTTTCTTAATTGTTCCATATAGGCCCTGGCTTCTTCTGCCGAGGAAATATCAGGCTCGCTAACGATTTCCAGCAAAGGAACGCCTGTTCTGTTGTAATCCACAAGGCTGTAAGCTGAACCTGCTATTCCTGCTGATCCGGCATGGACAAGCTTTCCGGCGTCTTCTTCCATATGGATCCTGTTAATTCTTATTTTTTTGCCGCCTACAAGCATATATCCGTTTTTACAGATCGGCATATCATATTGTGAAATCTGGATGTTTTTAGGTAAATCCGGATAGAAATAGTGTTTTCTGTCAAATTTCGAAAACTTTGCTATCTCGCAGTTGAGTGCCAGGCCTGTCAGGATTGCGTATTCCACTACTTTTCTGTTTAAAACCGGAAGAACTCCGGGATTTCCTGTACAAACAGGACAGATCTGGGAGTTATGCTCTTGTCCGAACTCTGTTGCGCTGTTACAAAAGATTTTTGACCTGGTTTTTAGCTGGGCATGAACTTCCAGCCCTATTACTGTTTCGTATTTTGCCGCTGTTTCGATTGTCATAATTTTTCTTCCAATTTTTAATTGATTTTTAAAATAAAAAAATGAACTTATAATAAAAAATATCGTTAATTAAAATAAGAACATAAATAATATATCATTAAAATAAGCTTATAACCGGATATTTTTTAGATACATTCAGATAAAAACAGATACTTTTTTTAGACAAAACACACAGGAAAATTTTTACTTTTGTTTAAATTTTCGGAAAAAATTTATTTTTTGAAAGGAGATTTTATGAAAAAAAACTGGATAGTGTCATTTTTGATCATTTTTTCATTTTTAGCTTTAATTTTTATCTGCTCTGATTCTGCGGAGGCAAGAAGGGATTTCAAAAGAGATATTGGCCCTAATTCAGCATCAAAGTCAAAATTTAGTAAGAGAAAAAAACCTTCTGAATCCGGACACCATAATTTAACTGACCGAAAAAGAAACAATGACAGAAAAAAACACCGGGACCATCGTGAAAACAGGCGAGACAGAAAAGAGGACAGGTGGGACCGCCGCGAGGACAGACGCGACAAAATGGAAGATATCCGCGATAGAAGAGAAGACAGGCGAGACAGAATGGAAGACATTCGTGATAGAAGAGAAGACAGGCGAGACAAAATAGAAGACATTCGTGATAGAAGAGAAGACAGGCGCGACAGAATGGAAGACATTCGTGATAGAAGAGAAGACAGGCGCGACAGAATGGAAGATATTCACTGATGAGTTAATTAGTAACTTTTTAACACACTGACCTGCCTTTAAATTAATAAAGGCAGGTCTTTTATATGTTTTATAAGCCATACCCCTCTGGTTGCAGTAACTTGCAAAAAAAAAAGCTACCCTTTTTTGGTAGCTGAAAAATATTTTGGGAGGAGATTTGGGGGTTGTTTGTTCTATATATTTAATCCTCCTCAAAAAAAATATTTCATATTTTAGGTCAAGTTTTTAATAAATTTTTACATTAATTTACAATACGAATTTTAAACATTTCCTGAACAGGCTGGTCTACAAATAGTTTAGGCCGCATTTAGTTGAATATGCAATTATTTAAAAAACCTGGTTTGAATCTGCAAAAATTTCTCTTGCTTTATAGGAACTTCTAACAAGTGGGGATACGATCGGGTATTTTATGCCGATTTTTTTTGCTTTGTCTTCTATAGATTGAAATTCCTGCGGGGTCAGGTAGTTTTTAACTTCCAGGTTGGCCTTGGAGGGTTGTATATACTGGCCGGCTGTTACTATATCGCAGCCTGCGTTATTTAGATCAATAAGAAGCTCCTGTATTTCCTCAAAAGTCTCGCCAAGGCCTGCCATGAAACCTGATTTAGTAAAAATTTCAGGGTTTTGAGTTTTAATATATCTTAAAAACTCAAGTGATCTTTCATAATTTGCCCGGGGCCTGACCTTTGAGTAAAGACGTTTTACGGTTTCCATATTATGGTTAAACACATCAGGCTCAGCTTCCAGTACTATATCAACCGCATTTTTATCTCCCTGGAAATCAGGTGTAAGTACTTCTATTTTCATATCAGGGTTCAGGTGTTTAATTGCCCTTATTGTATCTGCAAAATGTCCTGCCCCTCCGTCTTTAAGGTCATCCCTGGTTACTGAAGTTATCACCGCATAGTCAAGTCCGAGTTCCTGCACAGCCTGGGCTATTAACTGCGGTTCTTCCGGGTTAACCGGCTCAGGGGGAAGCGAGTTTACGCTGCAAAAACCGCAGTTTCTTGTGCAATTTTTGCCCAGTATCATAAAGGTTGCAGTGTTATTTGCGTAGCATTCGCCTTTATTAGGGCATCTTGCATTATCACAAACTGTATTTAACCCGCTGTTCCTAAGAATTTTTCTTACAAGCCGTGTTTTTTCCGTGTTTATAATATCTTTTTTAAGCCAGTGAGGAAGCCGTCTGTTCATTGCTATGCCCTCATTTTAACGTTGGGCGGAAGGTGCAGCGCTGCTTGCAAAAGCCCAAGTATGCTTTCATGAACCCCTTCTGAGTATGTTGGATGGGCAAATATGACTTCGCTGAGCTGATCAACAGATATTCCCGCGGTTTTTGCGATTGCAAGCTGCTGGACAAGTTCTGCGCCGTGGTCTGCATAAGCATGGATTCCTAAAATCCTGTTATCATCTGCAAGTACTTTTATGAATCCGTCGATTTCATCTTCCACCTGGGATTTACCCAGGGCAGACACGGGAAATATACTTTTCTTATGAGAAATCCCTTTTTCTGTAAGTGTTTCTTCTGTGCAGCCAACTGAAGCGACTTCCGGATGCCCGTAAATCACAAAAGGCACATTACAATAATCAAGACCGGCTTCCCGGCCAAGCAGTATATGCTCTACAGCCTTGATTCCCTGATGGGAAGCAACGTGGGCCAGCGGGTAAATCCCATTGACATCACCTATGGCGTAAACGTTTTCAATACTTGTTTTCAGGTTATTATCAACTTTGAAAAATTTGTTGTTCATTTCAGGCTTAAGGTTTTCAATTCCCGTGATTTCCACGTTTGGAGAGCGGCCTGCACCTAGAAAAACAATTTCCGGCCCTAATTCCTGTCCGTTAGAGAGCAAAACTTTTTTGCCCTCAATTTTTTCTACGCCGGTACCGGTATGAAAACTTATTTTCTTCTTTTTAAATTCACGTATAAGAGCCTCTGACAGGCTGCTATCAAGCATCGGGGAGAGACCTGGCGCAATTTCAACAATGGTAACCTGCCTGTCAAGTCCGCTGAATATCCTTGCCCATTCAATTCCAATAGCGCCGCTTCCTACAATCAGAACAGAACCGGGCAGTTCCCGGAGTTTTAATATATCGTTTGAGTCAAGGATAAATTCATGGTCCGGCTCAAGGTTTGGCAATGAAGTTGTGCTTGAGCCTGTTGCTATAATCAAATGCTTAAATTCAATTCTGTCTTCTGCGGAACCAGAAAGGATTCTCAGGGAATTAGCGGATTCTATGCAGGCCTCTCCTTTTATTAACTCAATTCCATTGGCTTTTATTAGCCGGGTTAAGCCTTTTGTTAGTTTTTCGACAACTTTTTCCTTACGCTGATAAATTTCAGCGTAGTCATAAGAGAGGTTTTCCAGCTTAATACCAAATTTAGAAAACTTTTTTGCCTGGTTATACCTGTCAACACTTGCAATTATTGATTTTGAGGGAATACAGCCCCAATTAAGGCAGATTCCGCCTACCCGGTCTTTTTCTATGAGGGCAACTTTTGCGCCGAGCTGGGCTGCCCTTATCGCTGCTACGTAACCTCCCGGTCCTGCTCCTATTATTGCTATGTCAAAAGTCATGTTTTCCTCGTCCCATTGAAATGTGTTTATAAAATTTTATCACGATATCACGCCTAAACTAAAAAGAGGCAGCCTTCGGCTGCCTCTTTTTATATATCAAACCGGTTAGTTTAGTCCATTTGCATATGCTGGTGCTTAAGACGGTTTTTTCTTTTTTCTTTGAATTTCGTCCTCATTTGTTTTCTTTTTTGCTTGATTTCTGATTTAAATGATTGAAAATCTGTTTTTTGTTGCGGATCAAGGATAGCTTCAAATTTTTTCACGTTTTCGCTGCGAATTTCGTTTGCTTGCTCTCTTAAAGACTTAAGCTCATCTGCTTTATTTTTAACTTCTTCTTTTGTTGCGCCGGATTGTCTTAATTCCATTATTTCCTGTTTTTTAGCTTTCATTTTTTCAACTATCGGCTGGATTCTTGGCCTTGCTTCCTCACGGATTGCCTTGGCTTTTGCTTTTTGCTCTTCTGAGAGGTTAAGCCTGTTTTTGAGTTCTTTTCTTTTTTGTTTTGTCTGTTCTTTAAAGTTTTGACGCATTTCCTGTCTTTTGGCTTTGAAGCCTCCTCCTGGGCTAAAATCTTCTTCCGCAAAAGCGCAGTTTCCGACTAGTGCCACATAAATTATTGTTGCCAGGATCATTAAGAACTTTTTCATGGTTATCTCCTTTTTTATTCGATTAAATCTGCTAATTCACTTTGAAGTTGTTTTCTGGCGTTAAAAAGTCTTGACTTTACTGTTCCTGTGGGGCAGTTTATTTTTTTGGAAATTTCCTTATAGTTCATTTCTTCTATATCATAGAGAATGATCACTTCTTTTAGTTTTGGTTTCAGGTTTTCTATTGTATTTATAACTCTTTGTTGTTTTTCTGTAAGTAAAAGTTGGTTGTCCGGCGTTGTTTTTCTATCTTTTATGCTGATGAGGTTGTCTTCTTCGCGGTCAGTTAGTTTATCCTGGTTGAACTGCCTGGATTTCAGGTGGTCCTTGCAGGTATTTACCGTTACTTTTTTAACCCAACTGTTGAGTTTGCCATGGTTTTGGTATTTTGGAAGGTTTTTCCAGATTTTAATATATACTTCCTGCTGAATATCCTGAAAATTTTTATTTCCGATAATGGACATGATGATATTCCTGATGCTTTTGCCGTAAGATTTTATTACGCCATCAATTGTTATATCCTGCTTTTTAACACTATTTGTCATGTTTTAATAAACCATTAACAATCCGTACTCATCAGTAGGAAGTCCCATCTCAAATACGATGGAATCACTCTCAAGGTAGGTCAGGTCGTATTCATAGGTGCTATTTTGGGTCATAAGGCAATTTGCAGAAAAATATGCCAGGCACAAAACTGTAAACGCAGCTGCTATTTTGGTTATATTTGGGTTTATTTTCTTTTTAGTTGAGTTTTTGTAGTAGGGTTTAACCTGTTTTACGAGGTTTTGGACTTTTTGCATTTTTAAGTGTTCCTGCTGACAATCCTCGCAAATTTCCAGGTGTTTGGCAAGTTCTTCTTCAGTACCGAATGTAAATAGTGATTCATATTTTTCGCATTTATCTGACATGTTTTAATTACCTTGAAAATTTTATCCTCTATTTTTTATAACGAAATAATTGATTGAATTGTTCATTTTTTTTTGAAAAAATTTCGGGTTATTAAAATTATTGGTAGTGGTATTTTTTGATATGACATCATTATGAGAGTTCTCTCAACATAAATGACAGGATTTAAAACTAACTGCGGAAGTCCTGTCTGTAAGAGGTAATCTGAAAAGTATTCAAAGATAGGCAACAATATTGTTGAGTATGTAACAGAGGAGAAAAAATCGTGTCGGCAAACTATCCCAGAAATTTATCTTATCAGCAATTTAAAATTAATGTACAAAGTTAAAACAGGCTGCCA
>JANQEB010000257.1 GCA_028278605.1 Candidatus Gastranaerophilales bacterium | reverse complement strand
TTTATCATATACAAATGAAAATACGGTTGATGGTAGTGGAAACACTCTTGCCAGGCTTGGAAGTTATACAAAAGTCGGCGGTGAAGTCCTTAATATGGGCGAATATCTACTTAATAGCGATATAACTGATACTATAGACGCTGAACTGCTGGAAGTTTCCGCTGAAATTCAGGCATTACCTGATGTAAGAGGATTCGGCAAAGTTCACTCATTACACCAGGCAATGGTCAGGGACACATCAGGAGAACTCCAGACCCTTATAGAATCCTTTATAAACGAAACCGACGCCGGAGTCAGAGGAACAATGCCGGATATTATACTATTTACATGGGCTGGCAATAATGATGTAGTTATGTTTGATAAATATTACACAAAGCTAGCTGCATGAAATAATAGAAATAACATTTTGATATTTTTTGTTATTTATGTTAAAGTTTTACTATACATTTTATATTGTGCTTGAAAAAGAGAAGTAAGATGAAAAGTAAAAATGAAAAAAACTATATAAATAATGAAGAAGTAATATATGAAGCATCAAAAAGCTTTAGACCATACTTGGAATTATTTTTAGGTGTTTTAATTGGTTTAATATTAGTTTACTTTCAGCATAATAATATACATGCTTTCGATACTGCTTCTTTAATTTTTATTGGATTAGGGCTTTGTTTTATTCTTTTACAAAGCTTAGATTTTTTCTTTTTAAAAATATTATTAACGAAAAATAATATATATATTAAAAGTGTTTTTACTATAGGAAAATACATAAAAATTGGACTTAAAAGAGTTAAATCAATAAAAGTATCAAATGTATATTTTAAAAATAAATCAAACCAAGGAGTTATTTTTTTAACAATACATAATTGGTTACCAATTCCTATAGGAATCATTAATGATGCTAATAGTTTCAAAAAATTACTCGAAAATATAAATATAAAGGAGAAATAAATGAGTTACAAAAAAGCTTTTGAAGTATTGTATCAAACTGTAGAAATAGCAGGCAGTGCACAAAGTGCAACTGATACCGCTTGTAATACAGCTGACGATGTTGTAAACGGTGAAGGTTTTTGGCAAGCAGTAACAAGTAATATGGCTGAATTTTTTGTTAACAGTATTGCAACTACAGCAGGGTATGCTATGACTGCTGCAGTTACAATTTATGCACCTGGACCGATAGCAAAAGGTGTAGTTGTTGTAGAGGGTGTTGCTTTTACAAATGCAGCGTCAGATTACTTGGGTGAACAGGCAAATGAGCTTGTAGACTGGATATTCGAATTAGGTGAAAATACTCAACCTGTTAATCAAGATAAATATCTTAAATTTGAGTTTAATAACAATAATCTTATGATTGAAACCCCAACAGAAACCTATGAAATCCAGGCAGGGGATACAGTATGGGATATAGCTCAGGAATACGGAATGAGCGTTGCTGAAGTCCTTGCTTTAAACCCATGGCTTACAGCTGAAGGCAGGGTTAGTGATGACCAGAGCTTTATCCTCATAAAACCAGGCGAAAAACTTCAAATAACACCTGATTGGGCTACTTATCTTAAAGGAAAAGATGAAGACCTCTTTATGGGCTCTCTTACTTCTAACTTCGCCGACGCGGAAGCCCTGACAATAACCCGCCCGCCTGTTGATCCTTTAATCCTAGACCTGGACGGCGACGGAATAGAAACCACAACCATAGGCGATGGAATTTACTTTGACCACGAAACAGACGGCTTTGCAGAAAAAACCTCCTGGACTGGCAATAATGATGTA
>JANQEB010000193.1 GCA_028278605.1 Candidatus Gastranaerophilales bacterium | reverse complement strand
TGAGAAACTTTTTCAATATTTTCAGCAGATTTAAGGCAGGAAAATTTGCCTTCTGTTGATAATAGTGCCATTGTGTAATTAGAATCAATCATAATTACATCCTGACACTTCTTTGATAAAAAGACGAATCAGGATGTTTCTTTTTTATGAATTTTTTCTATTTTGTGTAAGTCCTGTCATACAAAAACAGGCAATTTTTTAAAGTTGCTTGTTTTTATATTTATAAGGAAAGAAATTTATAATTTTTTGCAACTCTGGGAGGAAGTAAATATGGGAATAGTTACAGGACTTCATGTTCCTAAAGGACAAACTAACGTTACACCAGGTAACTCTACTGTACCAGCTTTAGCCGGACCTCCTGGTAATGGAGGTGGGCCCAGTATTTTTGGTCTTCTTGATAGAGAAAATGGTGTAAATGGCATAGAGAATACAGAGCGAGTACAGGAGTTAGAGGCAGAAAAAGCAAAACTAAGAGAGGAAAATCAAGCTGCTTTGATTACAGCTATGAAAAAGTGTGTAGAAATATTAACACGTGATATAAATTTACAGATTCAAATAATAGTGGAGCAACTTAAAAAAGCCCCCATGGACCGCAAAGGCCCGGTAAATATAGCTGAAATGCTTAACTTTGCAATAAGTGGAAAAAACGGAGGAGCCGGGTCAATTAAGTTTTCCTCCATGGGTGAAGGCAGCTTAACAATAAAAGGTTTGATAATAGATAAAATTAATAACTGCCCAAAAGGCTTTGATCCTTCAGTCTTTGTAGATAGCACCATGAGCATACCAATTGATGTTAAGACACAGGAAAAGGCTGTTTTAGAATACTTAGAACCAAAGCTGGATGCAATTAGAAATTTAAAAAACGGGGAGACAAAGGTTTTAGAGAAAACAAAAGAAGGAATCCCTCTTATAACAGCTGCCAGGGATGAGAATGGAGATGTAACTATAACAATAGATAAAAATGGTGTTAAACTTAATATAAAGATAAGCAAAGAAAATAGCAAGGTATTAGAACCAGCTAACGATGGATCTCAAGAAGCAACCTAAAAACTCCTATACATTAATTAAAGAGGGTTTTATACAAAATCCGGGGGAACCCAAATTTAAAAAAAATATCCTGGTCCGAGACGATAAAATCATTGCTATAGCTGATGAAATTCTTATCGGCATCCAAAACCTCAACGTTATAGATGCAAATGGATGCATAGTCACGCCGGGGCTTATTGACCAACACATTCACGGCGGTTACGGGTGTGATTTTAACACAGCAGAAGTAAAAGATATCCTGAATTTTCTGGCTAACCTCCCAAAACACGGGGTAACTTCATTATGCGCAACCATAATGACAGACAGGCCGGAAAAAATCAGGGAGCAGATCAATAAAGTTAAAGAGGCAAAAGAGTCTGCTCCTGAAACTTCAGCTAAGATAGTGGGTGTTAATCTTGAAGGGCCGTTTATTAACCCGGAATACCCCGGTATTCATACTAAAGAACTATGTATCATGCCTTCTGTTGAGAATTACAAATTGATAGAGGATGATGAAATCAAATTAATCACGCTTGCCCCGGAACTTGATAACGGGTTTGAATTAACTGAATATCTTACAGATAAAGGAATTATAGTTTCAGCGGGACATACAAAAGCTGATGAAATAACGGCCGGAGAAGCTTTTAAGGCCGGGGTAAAGCAGGTTACGCATATTTTCAACGCAATGCCGCCTCTTCACCATAGAAAACCGGGGATTGCAGGGAGCGCGCTTGTTAATGATGAATTTTACGTTGAGGTTATAGCTGATCATAACCACCTTCATCCTGATTTGATAAAGTTAATTCTGCGCTCAAAACCGCATGATAAAGTTATTATAATCAGCGACAGCCTGCCTTTAAACCAAAGTGAACAGGATTCAATGGTTTTTGGCGGGCATGCAATCACTAAAAAAGGTGAGGTCGCTGTAAATAAAGATGACAGGTTTGCCGGCAGCCTGATGTTTTTGGACTCTGTTATAAGAAAAAATCTTGCTTTAGCCGGCTTTTCAAGGTTACTAATGTATTGTTCCCTCAACCCTGCAAGGAACCTGGGGTTAAATAACCGTGCTTTTATTGCAGAAAATATGTTTGCTGACCT
Organism: Candidatus Gastranaerophilales bacterium; assembly: GCA_028278605.1. Lineage (GTDB taxonomy): Bacteria > Cyanobacteriota > Vampirovibrionia > Gastranaerophilales > UBA9971 > JANQEB01. The sequence goes on along the minus strand of JANQEB010000193.1, from coordinate 3,912 downwards.
GATTTTATGGGACAAGATAACTTTTGAGATTAAAAACACCCTGGTAAACGGTAAACTATCCTTTTGAACCGGCAAATGACCGGCAAAAGTACGAAAAAAATGATTTCACGTCAAAAAATACTACTAATGCATAGTTAAATTAATTTTATTTTATACATACAACAAAATTAATTTAACTATGCACTAATCTAATATTTAAATATTTTACCTATTTTTTCTGATAATTTTTCTATTTTCTGTGATTTTTCAAGGGCCAAATCTGCTAAAATCTTTGCCTCAAGGTTTCCTGCGGTTTCCTCAACAATGTTTGCCAGCAAAAAGCTTACTCTCTGGGATTCTATATATAAATCCCGTTTTAATTTATAAAGTTTTTTCTTTTTATTCATATTAAAATTTTTTCTTAATATTTCTAAATTATATGATTTTATTTTAAATTATATAGTTTTAAAGTCAAGCTTTTTATCCTTTGATTTCATATACTCATATAATATTCATATGAAAAAAGAATATAAAATAGAAAAAGATGATGTAAAAAATCAGATAAAATTTCTTGCATCCCTAAAAGGACTTACTTTAACGGATTTAAAAGAAGAAATCAACAAAAGATATAAAAAAACTGATAGTATACAAAATTTAAGCAACAAACTAAGAAGCGGTACATTCAGGGTTTCCGAGTTTATTGAGATTGCTGAAATACTTGATTATGAGATTATCCTGAGGGAAAAATAAACAACGGCATTGCGGTCATGGGGCGTTAAATATAAGCGAAAACCAAGTTGCAAAGCAATCTAAAGACATAAAATAAGTGAAGAGTCAAATGGAGTGTATATTTCATTGCTAAAAAAAGCCCCTACTCCTCTTCACAATGACAACGAAGAAGAAATTCTTAATTTATCAATATATAACAGGCTGAAACTAATGTTTCAGCCTGTCTATCTTAATTTATATTATATTGTTCCGTTTTCTTTTAACTTTTTATAGCAGTCCGGGCAGTAAAGCGGCTTGTCCTGGTTAGGCTTAAACGGTACAGTTGTTTCAACTCCGCAATCAGAGCAGGTTGCTTCATATCTTACCTGTTGTCTTCCGCCGCCGCCTCCTCTTCTGTCGTTTTTTCTCTGCCTGTTTCTTGAACGGCAAGAGGCGCATCTTTTCGGAGTTGAGAAACCTTTTTCGTTGTAAAATTCCTGTTCTTCAGGTGAAAAATCGAAGTCGCATTCGCACTCAGCGCATTTTAATGTGATGTTTTCGTATGTGTTCATTTGTTTGTCCCTATGTTTGCTTAATTTAATAACCTTTAGTTTTAAAATGTTTGTTAGAGAGATGATTCCGTTTAAGCTCCTTTCGCTGCTTATTTGTTTTTATCACAGAAATACCGGTCATAATCATAATTTATGACCGGTAAAGTATTAAAAATATATTGTCTGTAAAACTTTAACCTGCTAAGAGTTTCAGAAAAGTCTTTATATATATTTATGAAAGAATTTTTTATATTAAAGTTAGAAGGGATCATTAAATATTTCTTTCGATGTATAGTTAGGTAAATTGTTATAATTATATTTTATCAAATTTTCAAAGAATTTAAACCTATTGTGTACTAATTTAAACAATTTTTATTTAAATTTTAAGTATCAAATTCCCGGAAAGTTAAAAATTTTATTTCCAAATTATATAAAATCCCTTAAATGTTCAACTTTGTCGGATTTTCTCAGCTTATTCAAGGCATTTTCTTCAATTTGCCTGATCCTTTCCTTGGAAAAGCCGAACAATTGGCCAAGCTGCTCAAGAGTTTTACCTTTTCCGCTGTTAAGACCGAACCTTTCCCTGAGAATTTCTTTTTCCCTGTCTGTAAGGACTGACATGGCTTCTGTTATGTTTTGATGAAGCAGGCTGTCAATTGCTCTTACATGAGGCGCGGCTGTTTCAGTATCAGGAACGTAGTCTTCCAGGTATAAGTCCTCTCCGATAGGCAAGTCAAGGCTTATAGGTTCTTTACTCATGGCTTTTTTGATACCCATAACCTTTTCTACAGAAAGCTTCATTTTCCTGGCAAGTTCCTTTGGGGCAGGCTCTCTTCCCAGCTCAATATTAAGCTCAGTCCTGGCTTTTTTATATTGCCTGATTTTGTCTGACATATGGACAGGAATTCGTATTGTCCTTGCAGTGTTGGCTATACAGCGAATTATTGTCTGCCTTATCCACCATGTGGCATAAGTACTGAACTTAAACCCTTTTCTGTAGTCATATCTCTCGGCAGCACGCATTAATCCGAGGCTTCCCTCCTGGACAAGGTCCATAAACAGGACTCCCTGGCCAATATATTTTTTTGCAATGCTTACAACAAGTCTTAAATTGGCCTGTACAAGCTTTGCCTTGGCAATATTAGCTTCCTCGCGGCTTCCTTCGCGAATTTTTTTACCAAGTTCAATTTCCTCAGCAGGTGTTATCATTGATTTTCTGCCAACATCCCTGAGGTACATCTGAAGCACATCATTTGCCTTGAATTCCTGATGGAAAATTTGTCCCTGCTCTTCTTTTGACCCTGGCTGAAGCGCCTCTTCTTCAGGTTCCTCATCCTGATTTGATACAAAATTAGTATTTTCCTGAAGACCAACTTCTTTTTCCTCAGGTATATATGCAAATTCTGTGTTTTTCTTACTTTTTTTGCTTTTTGCAAAATCCAGCATTTTCATAACCTCAACCTTCTTCTTTTTATTTACTTTTTTTATGACCGGCTCAATGATCAATTTTTAGCTGCTATTTTTTATATTAAAGCTTAATCAGTGAGTATCCTCATTTTTTTAATCAAAACCTAAACAATTGTTTTGATTACACATAAAATTACTTACTTTTAATGACGAAGCTGCCGGTGTTTTGTTTCAAAAAACTGGATATTTTAACATGAAACATTAATTCAGTTGTAAAGGCCGTACTTACAGCGTTATAAAAAAGTTATTAAATTCTTATGTTTTATAAGTTTTTATTTGTTAAAATAAAAATCATAATTTTAATAACCTTTTGAGCTTAAAAAGATGGCCCATAGAGTTTTAATAGTAGATGACGATACTGAAATAATGGAATGGCTTTCCACTGACCTGAAACTAAGCGGCTTTCATACTGAAACAGCTTCTGACGGGTTATCAGGGCTGCAAAAATCCCAGAACGGCAATTATGACTTGATAATTCTCGATGTTATGATGCCAGGGATGGATGGTTTTGAGGTATGCAAAAACCTCAGGCGCTCAATAAAGACAAGGGATATTCCGACAATTTTGCTGACGGCAAAAGGGACTTTAGAGGATAAAGTTATAGGTTTTGACGCCGGGGCTGATGATTACCTGGTCAAGCCTTTTGATATACAGGAGCTTCTGGTGAGGATGCGCGCTCTTCTGCGAAGGACAGAAAGTAAGGATTCCTCAAGGTTAGAAGTGCTTGAAAGCGGGGATTTAAAGCTATATCCTGATTCGCTTGAAGTTAATATTAATGATAAGCTTGTAAAACTTACCCCTACTGAATTTGAAATTTTATACTGCCTTATGCAGCATATAAACCAGGCTGTGAGTTTAACCACTCTTCTAAACGAAGTATGGGGATATGATTCTGATGAGGATGTGAGGATGGTGAGGGTCCATATTGGGGGGTTGAGAAATAAAATTGAGCCCAGTCCCAAATATCCTAAGTACCTGCATACAGTAACAAACGTTGGTTACAGGCTTGTCCCCTGGGGAGAAGAATAGCTAGTCATTAATTGATCACTACCCAAAAAATCAACGTGGCCGGATTCCTTAGAGGGTGTTTGAAAAGTTTTTCATCATGTTAACAGGACTTACGCAACTAGCTCAAAAACATCTTGATTAGTATATTTTTTCATATAGAAATCCTGTAAGAAGTCTCTATGTGAGGCTTCTATGCTTT
>JANQEB010000086.1 GCA_028278605.1 Candidatus Gastranaerophilales bacterium | reverse complement strand
AATCAGCTTTTAGGCAAAGGTTGGGTACAGTCTTTATCCGTTCAAACTTTACTACTAACTTCTTAAGTTTATCTAAAATTAATCATACAAGGTTGGGTTAAAAAATTCTATTTTTTAACCCAACATCAAATAATGCGGATTTAAAGCTGTCGGGTCAATTTTTTACTAAATTTCCTAATTACTTTTGAAAATTACTATATCTGAGTAGTTACGTTTTGAACTGATAACTTAACAAAAATTAACATATTCATGTATTAAAGAAATAATGCAGGATAGTAGATTTAATAATTTGCATTTTAACCGGGCTGCCCTTGCAAAAAAAGTTTAAACACATAAACTAAAGAAAAAGGCCTCCAAATGAGGCTAAAGGAAATTTTAACAGAAAAGAGCCCCTTGTATAGGCAATAAAAAGATAACAAATGTTTTTATAAGTCCTATTTTCAATGATAGCCAAGGGTTGAATCAAATAAACTTAAGTGAGGACAGTCAAATGCGTTAGCAAAAAAATCAAGCCTGCCATTTCCCGAGGGAAAATACCATTTTCTCCAGAAAAGACAGGGTGCTAACAAAGATGATTTAGGCGTGTATTCAAATTAATTATAAAAACCGGATATTCGTTACCAGCATCCTACAAATTGTATTGATGGCCGGATTGTTATGACAATTATTTGTCAGCGGGATTTTGCGCTTTTAACCGCTTACTCCTCTCTACCATCCAGTGAAGCAGTATTAGAGGACTTTTTATTTTGAATTTAAACGGCATAACACAAGCTATAAGTAAAAATGTACAAAAAATTCCGGATCAGAGACTTGCAGAAGGTTTTCTCTGGGGGGTTCCGGCAATTGTGGTTCCTTGCAGGCAATACCTGGATAAGGACAGGACAAACGGGGACAGCAAAGAACTAAGATACAGGGATATTATTACCTATACAGCAGGGCCTATTTCTTATTTTGCCGGGGAAATCGGGGCCAGCAAGTTCTTAAATAAAACTTCTATCAAACCTTTGAAGGATTTAAGCAATAAAGGAAAAAAAATATTCTCCATAAGCACAGGAATGCTTTTTTATATGGGTTGGGCGACTTATGGGGCTGTCAACCTTGCCAAGAAGCTTGTAAAACATAAAAAGAAACCGGAAAATCAAGGACTTCAGGTCGAAAATCCTTTTGGGAAGCAACCTGAAAACCTGAAAGCTATAAGCAAAACTGACACTATACTTGCAATACGCACATCTGACAAATCCAACCCGAACTACTTGTTTGGTATTAGTAATTACACGCAGAGCTTTGGCAGCAAAGACAGGTTTCTTAGCTTTAAAGCTCGATAAATACAGGTACAGTAATGGAAAAAATAAGAGAATTTTCAGGTAAAATTCCGCTATCATTTAAAATAACGTTTTTAATAGTGTTAAGCTCGCTAATCATTGGGATTAACTCGCCAGATGGGTTTGCGCAGGCGACGAAGTTCGCCAATGTTATGTTGTTTAAGTACTTTGGCGGGTTTTATATGTTTTTTGCGCTGTTAGCAGTAGTGTTATTGATAGCAGTGGGGGCTTCTCCTCTTGGCAGGGTAAAAATAGGAGGACAAGATGCCAGACCTCAATTCAGCTATCTTTCCTGGCTTGCCATGTTGTTTTGTACGGGAATGGGTGTTGGCCTGATGTTCTGGGGGGCTACTGAGCCACTCTATCACTATTTAAACCCGCCTGTCAGCGGTATGGAAAATACTTATGAACAACAAATAACAGCATTTAAAATGTCATTTTTCCACTGGGGCTTTACTCCATGGGCTATATACGGCTTAACAGCCATTGCTGTAAGTTTTCTAGGGTTTAACCTGAAACGGGGAATTCTTTTTAGCTCACTGATTGGCGGAAAAGCAAAATCCGGAAAGAAAACCGGTATTAGAAGCCAGATAATAGATATTATAGCGATAATAGCCATATTTTTCGGTATAATAACCTCGTTTGGAATGGGGGTTTTGCTTCTGGAAGGAGGTCTTGGCGCTATTACCAATATAAAACCCTCTTTTGGCCTGGAAGTATTGATAATTGTGCTTGCCACGGTTTTTTATATGATTTCAACGTTAAGAGGTCTTGATAAAGGAATCAAGGTGCTTAGTAATATAAGCATGGCTCTAAGTTTTGTGCTGTTTGGTTTTATCCTGTGGAACACGTCCAAGGTTCAGCTTGGGCATAATGCTGTAGATACCGCATATTTTTACTTAAAAGACTTCATTAATATGAGTATAGGTGCTCTAGACTATAGCAACCCGGACTTTATCAGGGAATGGACAGTTAAAAATTGGTCCTGGTGGATTGCATGGGCTCCATTTGTTGGAATATTCATTGCAATAACTTCTTTTGGCAGGTCAATAAGGGAGATTGCCCTTTCAATCTTGATGGTTCCAGGTATTTACAGCTTTATATGGTTTATTGTTTTTGGGACTGCGGCAATCAATATGCATACAATCACCGGTTTAACTGTTTCACTGGATAATGCCAGCCTGGTATTGTTCAATGTTGTTGATTTTGTTACAAAAACACCCTGGGTATCCTGGTTAACCATACTTATAGCTGCAATATTTTTTATTAATTCCGCTGATTCAGCGACTTATACGCTTGCCTCGTTTACAAAAGAAAAAAATACTCTTAGTGAAAAGCCGTCCAGGTTCCTGCAGATAGGGTGGGGAGTTTTATTTTCCGTAATGACAGCCCTGTTTCTCTTTATCGGGGGAATTTACATACTCCAGGAAATAACCCTTATCTTTGCGCTTCCTTTTGCGCTGTTGCTTTTGGCTACATTTGTTATATTTATACGCTCTCTTATCAGTTATTACCAGGAAAATTTTCCGGCTGAAAAACAACCTGAAAAAATAAAGAAGGCAACATTAAAAAGTGCTTCCAATAATCCGGGCTAATTAAGAGTGCTTAAAGGGTTTTTATAAATTCTTCAACAAGTGCAGGGTCCCATTGTCTTGCTGCGCCTTCTTGTAATCTTTTGATGGCTTCCTCTCTGGATAAGGCTTTTCTATAAGGCCTGTTGCTTGTCATAGCATCATAGGAATCAGCTATAGCAACTATTCTTGCCCCAAGAGGAATATTTTTACCTGCTAATCCGTCAGGATAACCGGTTCCATCCCAGTTTTCATGGTGATGTTTCACAACTTTAGCCACTGTTCCACTGAAAGCAGGCATTCCTTCGAGCATTTTATAACCGATTTCAGGATGCTGTTTGATTTCAGCAAATTCTTCTTCTGTCAGCGGAGAAGTGCTCTTTAATATAGAGTCTGAAACTCCTAATTTACCTATGTCATGAAGTGATGAGCCAACACAAATGGCTTCAGACTCTTCTTTAGAAAGGCCTAATCTCTTTGTAAACCTACTCACATATTGCCGGGCGGCCAGAGAATGCCGGCATGTGTAACTGTCTTTTGCGTTAATCAGGTTAATTGCCAGAGATGCAATGTTATTAGCATCAGCAGGCGGAGGTAAATTATCGGGTTTAGCGTCAATAAACGGGTTTACTCTGACGTTTTGTGAAAACAGGCCTCTGGAGTCCTGAGGACTTGTTCTGCTAAACTCATCCGTACCTACCGGATTAAGCGAAAAGATATCACCTAAACCTGAGGGGCTTTGTCTTCTTGTTGCACCTGAAGACTTTGCTTTACCGGAATTTTGTTTTTTTATAGCGTAATTTGGCTTTTGAAAAATAGAGAAATCTATACTCATAAATCCTCGCCCAAAATATTTTGTTTAACTCCAATCACAGTTAGCGACTTCAATAACACTAACTTCAACTTTTCAATTCCGCCTTGTTACTATATATAAACAATTTTTTGCAGGGCATATTGCCAGCTGAATAATTAAGCTAAGATTAAGATTTTTTTTGCCTTGCTACACAGGGCAAACAACGATTTTTTCAATTTTAATTATTAAGTTTAATTAACTAACCTGAATTGCTAGAAGCGGCCTCAAAAGGTTTAAAAAATTTTTCATTTTCCCGCCATCAAGACGTAATTACGTCATTGCGAGCCGTGGATCTTCTTATATATGCGTATAATCGTGTTGCGAAGCAATCTTCTTTCGCGTATGCTTTTTAGATTGCTTCGGAAGGTAAACTAACTCATCCACAGGTGTTATAATGCCTCGCAATGACGTTGTGATTTTTACAAGGCATTTTGCAAGACCACTTCTAGCTATATCTTTTCTATAAATTTTAAGAAATTTTAAGTCAGTCATATCCTTGCTTTTGGCTAATTGGCGACTCGAATTATTTAGCAGTCCGGGTTAATAAATTATGTTAAATGAAAATAATACTTATAAATCTGTATGGCGAAGCAAGAGCTTTAGCTAACTTTAGTATAAAATGTAAGTGTTGCATATTAAGTTTAATTTTTGAGGGTAATGATATGAAAATTAGTATTCAAAAGGTATTCCCGGCTTTCATTATTGTTGTATTAGCTTTATTTACTACTTCTTGCGGGAAAAATTTTTCTATTTCCAATCCTGACATACAAAAATTAACTGAAAAAGCACAACAATTAATGCAGGAAGGTGAGTTTAACGCGGCAATAGGACGGCTTGAGTCAATAAATGACCTTAATCCCGGGCTTGCTGAAAACAACTATAACCTGGGAATTGCCTATTACAAAACCAATCAGTATGAAAAAGCCCTTGATTCATTACAAAAAGCCATAGTCCTTGATAACAGGCTAAAAGACGCATACTATACCCTGGCGGTAATTTATGAGGAAATCGCCTTAAAAAATGCTGAGGCAGCTGAAAAAATTGAAAAAGAAGAGGAAAAAATAAAGCTCCTTGCCCGGATAAAGCAAAACTATATTGACGCCAAAGAAAATTATGTTTCTTATATTGATTTAATAGGTCTTTCCGAGGAAAGAAAGCAGGTGCTTGAGAAAATTGAGGAGTTCAACGAAAAAATAAAAGGACTGGACCGGGAACTTCCTGAGCAAGAAGAGGAAGAAGCAGAGCAAAATTAAATCATTTTTTCCTTGCCCGGTTTAATACTTCCTCAAAACTTTCAAGGGGAATGAACTTATATCCGCAATCTTCCGAGATAACCCCTCCCAGCATAAAAATCTCTTCCTGCGGGTATAACTTGCATAAAAGCGCGCGGTTTTTGTAATCAGTGCATTTGCCGGTTTCTTTATCAAGCCTTGTACATTCAAAAACCAGGCCATCATCCCCTTTATATTTTATTTTCAGGTAAGTATAAAAAGGGTGTAGCTTTTTAAGCCTGTTATATTCCTGCTCATCCTGTATAACTCCACCTGCGTGCTTTACGTAGATTTCCTGACAACACCTGCCGCAGCTATTACATTTTCCTGTACGCCGGTATTTTCTTCTAAGCATTTTCAGAAAAAACCATTTTTTAAATTTTTCCAACATAAAATAAATTTTTAAAACTATGCTTTTGCTAAGTGATTAGTAAAATATAACATTTATTTTTTTCAAAAAAAAATCTCCCTGACTCAGGAAGATCTGGCTACATTTGTAAAAATTCAGACTATGAAACTGCCTCTTCAAAGTTTATACCCTGAAACAAAGAACTTAACAGGTCATCATCAGCCTGCATTGCTTCAGCTAAATCTTTATTATCAATAAATTCACCACTTCTTATAAGTTCCATTATTGCGTTCAGTTCGTCATTACTCAAAGGTGATTCAAGCACTTCTGATGTAAAAAATTCAACATCCTGTTCCCTTTGCAGAAGTTCTTTAGCCTTTGCGGAAATTTCTGAAGAGTCCTCCAGCTCCGCAAGCTGAATATATGGATTGGTTGAGTTCTCTTTCTTTTCTACACCTGTCAGATTCTCATTTTGATTAACGGAGTTTCCTGCTATCAGGTTATCGTTGGATACATTACCTAGCATCTCCAGCCTCCCATCTATGTTTAACGCCAAAAATCCTGACGATTACACCGGTTTGCAAATTTAACTGCATTTATTTGTCATCTTTGACGTATATAAAAATAATTTCCTACCTACAGTATCAGTATGGAACTTTATAGCTTAATTATAAACAACCCAGCGGTTAATTTTGATTTTTACTGCATAGACCTCAGGGTTTATAATTATATTAACCCAAAGGATAAATATAATTTGAATTAAAACTTGATTAACATGGTTTGGAATTAATCAACAATTTCATATAGATTTTGAGAAAATTTCAAAAAATACAATTCGTGATTCAGGTTATTTATAATTAAAAGCCCTTACTTTTTTAAGTAAGGGCTTTTAATGGCGGAGGAGGAGGGATTCGAACCCCCGGTGGACTCGCACCCACGGCGGTTTTCAAGACCGCTGCAATCAACCACTCTGCCACTCCTCCAGGGAAGTGTTTTATAATCCTGTCTAGAATATTATATTTCTTAAAAAAAATCTTTCAATAAGAAGGATTTTTTCAACCCTAATAAGCATCGTCCTATAAATTAACTTATACCGATTTCAATAAGTAATCTTAAAATGAAAATAAATTAACATAAATCGGTATGGTGAGAATGAGTTCGCAAGCTCACACCCGCTTCGCATGCGAAGCAGGCGGTGCTGTCCGGGTTTTCGCATGCAGGAGCGACGTTTTCTTAATGTCGGGCTTTGCGGGCGTTAGCGGGAGCCTGGCCTCATTCATGCCCGATTTTAAGAAAACTAACTCATTTTAGTAT
>JANQEB010000084.1 GCA_028278605.1 Candidatus Gastranaerophilales bacterium | reverse complement strand
TCATCATCTGTCATGTCATCGTGATAATGTATTTTAGTGGCACCTGGATCGTTCTTTAAGTACTCTGAGTACTGGTCTTCTGTCATTTCTGAGCCAGGGCTACTGCCGCCTCCGCCTTGACCGACTATTTCTCCTGTAACGGTTTCTGAATAAAATATTTTATTGTATTGCTCTTCGTTTAAAACAGGCTCTCCAGTTAAAAGATTATAATTTGGCCAATATAGATCAGATGGTTTTGGTTTTATTTCTTTTTTAGGTTTATCATAATCTTCTTTCCACATCATATTTAAGGAAAAGGTAAAAGTGCTCCTACCCCTTCTTTCCCAATAGCGTATTCCCATCCTTTTTCTCTTTGGGCTTTAAAAAAGTCTATCACATCAAAAACGCGAGCAATTCTTTTTCCTAATATACCTATGCCTTTAAATGTTCTCCCGGCTTCAAATCCCTTTGAAGCCATATTTTTACTTATAGTTCCATCTTTTATATATTTGACAGTTTCTTCTGTTGTTATTTGTCCAACTTTATTAAAACCATATGGAACGGCTTCCTTAAATAATTCTTTACTTCTAGCATCATTTAAGTCGTTATTTTGTATTTCTTTTTCAGGATTAGCCATTATAAAATCCTTTCTGATTGTAATTATTAAGATGGTGTTGAACTATTAATAAAGGGAGAAACGTTAAGTAAGCTACCCACTTATAAATACTTTCTTCATACATAAACGAATTTATTCCAGCAAATAAAAATGTTAATATTATTGCCGTTATAACACTTTTTGTTTTCTCCTGAGGGTTTATTATCGAGTAAATCTCTTTAAATAAAATAAATGGTAATATTAATATTAAAACTGGCAGAAAAGTTGCTAAAGTTCGAATAAGCGGATTAAAATTTTTTTGTTTATGATATTCTATAAATTTCCAACTTTTGTAAAACCAGTAAAATTGGTACAAGTTAAATGTAAAAATGCAATATAGAGCCAATTTCCACACAGGCATAATTGCTAAGTAATCTATGCTTTTTATATTATTTTTATTCATAAACACCCCCGCACCACTTCAATCCTGTCTCTATAACTATCAATCTTTCTTTGCATCTCATCAAACCGGTTTTTCTCAATATAATGGACTTTATCATCATAAAAGTGCTTCCATTCGACCTTTCCATCAACTTCTTTATAATCAGAATCCATAACACCATGCAGTACAACCTTTTTGTACCCTAGCTGAACTGCATAGTCCAACGCAAAGGTCGCTATGGTATGACTTCCAAATAAGTCAACATTGGGTTCAAAGATATGATGAGGTTTTATTCCTGAGTGTTTCATATAAAAGTGAAAGTTATATTTCTGCGTAACTATTTTTTGTCCTTTGTAGTTGTCTTTTACGTAGTCGTTAAAATCGCCAAGATCAACGAACATCCAATAATCCACGTCCGGATAATACACAGGGAATCTGTTCAGTCCTATGCAGGGTCTTTCAGGTTGTTTCAATCCCCTGATGCTGTTACTACAGCCGTATATGTGGATAGTGTCACTCATTAACTTATTGCTGCTGCTGTCTCGTTAACCACGTAATCCCTGACTTTGCCGTTATTTATTGTCGGGATGGCTATTCCACTTGCTGACACTATTACGTAATTTTTTGCCCTATATTCTATTTGCACGGATAATGTCTTGCACTTGTACAATACAAGGTGGAAATCACCTATAGCGTCGGTAGAATACTTAATTTGCCCTTCCATCTTGAAATATTTAGGCACGCTTGTGTCATACACCGTGAAAGTATGCTTTTCGTTAGGCGTTGTACCTGTAGTTGCAAGTGAACCGCCTTCAAGAATATTTAAAACTTCAAGGTCAACTTTAGCGTTTGAAAAAGACCAGTAAATTGACTGAAGTTTTGTATAATATCCGTCTATTTCTTCATCTTGCATAAGAGGTTTGTTGATATAGTTGGGTGATAAGCTAAGATTCTGCATGCCGGGAACATCTATTGCGCTTCCATAAGTTAAACTGGAAGTTGTATCCGCGGTCTGCTCGAATATTTTTACATCATCAAGACCTAATAAGCCCGATTCCTTTGGTAATGCCATATTTATATCTCCTTATATGTCTTTTTTGGTATTAAGTACGATATTAAAAGTGAAGTAAAAAGTCCCGGTCTCTTCTTTCGAAAAACGAGGCGGCTGCACGGACATAAAGAACATTTTCCTGTTATTAGTGCTGCATATTGCATACCCGCTTTCTCCACCTGCAAGCTCGTTATATACATACCAAGCTTTTCCTTGTCCATTGTCATAACTTGTGTTCCTGATAGTCATAGTAATTGTCTGTTGAATATCAGTAAGCCCTGGCGGAATTAAAGATTGTGCTGCCAAAGCATTCTCCAGATTCGTCATAACACTATCTGCTGTTGTGATAACAATTACATTATCAGGTGAAGTTGGAACAGCGCCAATCTTAATATCCGCATCTGTGCCGATACTCGCATCTTTTAGTAACTGTCTTACGTCTTTTTCTATCATATTCTTCCTCCAAAATTGTGAAATAAGCTATTGTATAATTTGTTGTTCAATAAAATATTCAAACCATTGACTTCTCTCAAGGACTTAAACTTTATTTTTCTTTCTTAATGTTTATCAAACCCCAGATTTCCTGACCATTTCCGGTTCCAATTACATAAAGTTATTGCAAATGCGTTTGTATAATATACAAGGTATAATTTGCCAGCATAAACGCCAACAATGGTATTTATACAGACACTTATAATAACATTGTAATTATACTAAAGTAATTTAGATTTACAAATAAGCTTACATTTAAATATAAGATATTTTTTTATTACTGTTATGAATTGTAAGTTTTGTTGCCTTACCTATACTGAATTGATTCGGATGAAGAAGTAGTTTTAAAAATATGCCGATTTCTTCTTCTGTAAGAGAAGTTCTATATTCATTAAAACTTGTGTAATTGTACCCCGGAACAAGTGATTCCCAGTTTTCATAGTCTTTATATATTTTATGCCACCTAAGAAGTGTCCCACGGGAAGTTTTTCCTATAATCTGAAAAATATTTTTCAGGTACTCACCTGAGTTATACAAATCAAGAAAAAGTTTATCTCTTTTTTGTCTTGGTTTTTGTTCATTTCTAAACTTTAACCATTCCTCAAGTAAATCAACTCTAGCAAGTGCAACAGTTTTAGCTTGCTCTGGAACAAATCCTGATTCTGTTTTTACAGGTTTTTCAATCGGCAGTAAAGAGTCATTTTTAATAGTTTCAATAATTTCCCTGTAGTAAGTATTCTTGTAAATCTTTTGTACATGGGGTTCAAGAGAAGCTAAAAGTATCTCATAACTCTTTCCACCCTGAGTTAAAACTTCTCTGAATGTATATTTATCCTTGCCAAGAGCTATTCTTAATGCCCTTGGAGTAATGTCTTTTATCTCGGCTATTGTTTTTAAGTCTACCCAAACATCTTGATTGTTCATTATCATTGCCTTTAGAGTTTATGTAACTACTCATTGGCAATGATAACTCTCTTGTCACAAAATTAAAGTCTTATTCCTAGATATATGTCTGTTTTGAAACAATTAAAATTTATCCCAAAATCACTGATATTTCTTGAAGTCGGAAAAAAGTCGGAAAAAACTTCCGACTTCGGCAAAATCAACATGAAAAAGGGATAATTATGGGATATAGGTAAAACTCGCTTGTGTTAAAGGATAGAAGCTGATTTCCAAAATCACGGTATCCCATTTGTATCCCAATAATATCCATTTCCATCCCATTTTTATCCCATTCCTCAAATAGGGGCTAAAACCCTAACCCCACTAAATCATAGCGATTTTTTCACATCTAAAATGGGATATAAACATATACAAGTTCCGCAAATGCCCCGACAGTGGCGAAAGTTTGCAACAAAAAAGCCGCTTGTCTTATCGATAGCGGCTTTATGGTGGGCGTTGAGAGACTCGAACTCCCGGCATCTTCGGTGTAAACGAAGCGCTCTACCAACTGAGCTAAACGCCCTGAATAAATTCTTAACTATCTGGTAAAAATAAATTATCACGCAAATATTGCTTCGTCAACTAAACTAAAATCACATTTAAAGCAGGCTCTTTCAATAAATTTCCAGTGCTGTTATATTAATCTTATGTCCACGGAAAACATGAAGAAATCTGTTGATTACATAAGCCAAAAGATGGCACACCTTGGGATTAAGCCTGATACCGGAATAATTCTGGGTTCCGGACTGGGTAAAATCGCAGATGAAATCAACGGTATCAAAAGTCCATACTCAGAAATTCCCGGCTTTAAATCATCTACAATAGAAGGACATACAGGAAACCTGGTCATAGGTGAGTTTTGTTCAAAAAATATAGTTACAATGCAGGGAAGACTTCACTTTTACGAAGGTCATTCTTTGGCTGATGTTGTGTATCCTGTGCGTATAATGAAACTTCTTGGGGTAAAAAATTTAATCGTAACTAACGCCGCAGGAGGTATAAACAAGGAATTTTCACCCGGAGATTTAATGATAATAGAAGACCACATAAACCTAACCGGAAAAAACCCGCTTATTGGTGAAAATATAGCTGAATTCGGAAGCCGTTTCCCTGATATGAGTGATGCTTATAACAAAAATTTTATAACCACAGCACAAAATTCCGCCCGGGAACTTGGGATCATCTTAAGAAGAGGTGTTTATGCCTGGGTTACAGGCCCCTGTTATGAAACCCCGGCTGAGATAAGGATGTTAAGGACCCTTGGCGCTGATGCTGTCGGAATGTCTACTGTCCCGGAAGTTATTACAGCAAGACATGCCGGGATAAATGTACTTGGAATTTCCTGTATAACAAATATGGCAACAGGAATTCTTGACCAGCCGCTTTCTCACCGGGAGGTAATTGAGACCGCAACACGTGTTGAGCAGAAATTTACAGGACTGGTTAAAAAAATCGTTGAAAAAATTTAAGCTAAAGCAGGCGGTTTTGGTTTTTCCAGACATGTGTACCGGATTGCAGTAAAATAAACTTGGATATAAATGCGGAATTCACCAGGAGAAAATACAATGGAAAAAACCTCGAAAATATACGTAGCCGGGCATAGAGGACTTGTGGGAAGCGCACTGGTGCGCCGACTTAAGACAGAAGGCTACAATAACATAATTACAAGGACATTCAATGAAATGGACCTTACTGACCAGAATGCGGTAAAAGAATTTTTTAAAACCCAAAAACCTGAATACGTATTTCTGGCAGCGGCAAAAGTCGGCGGTATCTACGCAAATAACACACACAAAGCTGAATTTATCTATAAGAACCTGCAAATTCAAAATAACGTTATTCATTACAGTTACTTAAACGGGGTTAAGAAGCTTCTTTTCCTGGGAAGCAGTTGTATTTATCCCAAATTTGCCCCGCAACCCATGAAAGAAGAACACCTGCTTACAGGAGAACTTGAGCAGACCAATGAACCTTATGCTATAGCTAAGATTGCCGGAATAAAAATGTGCCAGGCCTACAATGATCAGTATGGAACAAATTATATCTCTGTAATGCCGACTAATTTATATGGAATCAATGATAATTTCGACCTGAACAACAGTCATGTCCTGCCTGCATTAATAAGAAAATTCCATGAAGCAAAACAAAATGAGAATTCTTCGGTAACAGTATGGGGAACAGGCCTGCCAAAACGGGAATTTCTCTTTGTAGACGATCTTGCTGATGCCTGTATGTTTCTCATGAACAATTACGACGGCTCTGATATTATTAATATAGGCACAGGAGAAGATATTTCCATAGGCGAACTTGCCCAAATAATAAAGAAAGAAACAGGTTTTACGGGAGATATAGTTTACGATACAACAAAACCTGGCGGTACCCCAAGAAAACTCCTTGATGTATCACGGCTTTCTTCCCTTGGCTGGAAATACAGGACTTCACTCAAAGAAGGGCTCAGAAAAACGCTTGAGTGGTATGCAAAGCAAGGATGAAAAAAACTGAAACGGAAAGAGTTCTAAATTTCATTGGAATTTTTTTAACTCATTTTAGTATAGTGGTATTTTTTGACGTGACGTCATTGCGAGGAGTGAAAAGATATTTCGGCTTTGCTCAGCATAGGCTCCGCAATCCGCTTGAGTTTACCTGGTGATGGATTGCTTCGCCCGCCCCGCCCTGGGCGGGTACCGGGCTCGCAATGACAAATCACGTATTTTTATACCACTACCAAATATCTTAGTCCTCCATCTCCTTTTTCCACAGGCTAAATACTCCTGCTATCACTAACATCACAACCATAAAAACATCATACTTCACCAAAAATAGTAATATATGAATCACTGCAAAAATTATAACCGTCGTTAAAAACGGCCTTGTGATAAAATTTTTAAGTAAAAACATAAAAAAAATCCCTCCCTGTGAAAA
>JANQEB010000035.1 GCA_028278605.1 Candidatus Gastranaerophilales bacterium | reverse complement strand
AAACGATTTAGTTTTTGATGCGAAGCAGGTGTTCGCGAGAACTCATTTTCGTTTTTGTAACTCATTTTCATTGCGAGGAGTGAAACGATACTTCGGCTTTGCTCAGCACAGGCCCCGCAATCTACTTGAGTCTACCTGGTGATGGACTGCTTCGCCCGCCCCGCCCATGGCGGGTACCGGGCTCGCAATGACAAATCACGTATTTTTATACCACTGCCCCTACTTAAATAGACCCTCCCGTATCAAGTACGGGACAGGCTTCTCAAGTGCGGGGTTACATCAGTTATTATTACAACACTACCAACTTTGAACTGAATCTTTTTGAGGCACAGGCAATTTGGGCATGTTTATTGTTGGCATTTGCACACCGGGTACCCTTAAATTATTAATATCCATCTGAGGTATTGGCATACGAGGCATGTTTATACCAGGTAAGTTCATGTTAGGAACCGGCATATAAGATACCGGCATATAAAGTAAGTGCATATTAGGAACCCGCCCCTGATAAATCGGTATACCGGGAACCGGTAAGTTAGAAACATAAGACGGAATGTTATACCTTGTCATTACCTGGTTTGTAAAATGCACAGCAGGCATTTTATCAGGGTCTTTAATTGCTTCAGGAAGTTTTTCCGGGGGGCCGACTGCCATATTTATAGCCAGGTCTGCTAAACCTCTCATTAATTTTGTCCTTTTTTTGCCTGTCTAAATATTAAAGGAGAAACAATGGCTTAATATGCTTATTTAAAAGGGAAAATTTACATTTTTATACACTTGTAAAAAATGTGGTAGTGATCAATTAATGACTGATAAGAATTTTTCCTTGTCGTCATTGCGAGGCATAAAACTCTGTTGTTAAGCGTGAACCCAACTTCCGAAGTGAAGCAGGCGGTGCTTGTCCGCATTTTTGCAAGCAATCTTTATGCTTGCTATAATGCTATTAAGATTGCTTCGGAAGAGGATTATCAACTTATCAAGACGTTTTTCGCCTCGCAATGACGTTGTTCATCAGTTACAATATTACCACTACCAAAAATGTTAAGGAATAAATAGTATTAGCTGAAATTATAGTAGTGCTAGAGGGAGTAAATATCAAGTAATTTATAAAAATAGTAATATTAAAACTATGATTAATAACAAGATTTCAGAAATACTTGGCAAAAAACGAATTCGAATGTTAGAATTGCAAAAAATGACAGGACTGAATCATACTACAATAATTAACCTGTATTATGACCGTTCAAAAAATATAAATTTTGAAACAATAAATAAATTATGTAAAGCCCTTGATTGCGATATTCATGAGCTTTTTGAGTATATTCCGGATTAAACAAACATGATAATAGGAACAGATATAGGCGGAACCAAGATAAACTTTGCCTGTGTACAGGCAGAAGAAGTTTCAGGCGGGGTGATCTCTCTTAAAACCCCTGATAACATACAGGGAATCCTTGATGTTTTCTTTGAAGGGATAGGCAATTTAGCCTGTCAAAATAATATAAAAGCCATAGGAATAGCTACAGCAGGAACCGTTGACCTGGAAAACTCGAAAGTAACAGGCTCAACCGGAAACATGCCGGATGGTTACGATAGCCTGGAGTTAAAAAAAATCCTGAAAGAAAAGTTCAGCATACCTGTTTTTGTGGAAAACGACGCTAATGCTGCCGCGTTTGCGGAATTCAAAACCGGCAACGCCAGGGGGCATATGAATACTATTACCCTTACCCTTGGGACCGGTATTGGCGGTGGGATTATAGTAGACGGCAGACTGCTAAGGGGACGTACCGGTGCAGGGGCAGAAGTTGGACACATGCCAATTACTCCTCAAAAGAAAAGAAAATGCACCTGCGGGAGCTGGGGCTGCTGGGAAGCCTACGCTTCCGGCACCGGTTATGCCGTAACCGCAAGGGAAATGGCAGAAAAAATTCCTGTTGAAAAGAGAGAAGGAATTCTAAAAGAAAAAAAAATTCCTGAATTAACCACTTATGATATTATTTCAGGCTTGAATAACAATGATCCGTTCGCTATAGAGGTTCATAACATGTGGGAAGAGTATTTATCAATGGGAATAGCTTCTTTAATAAATATTTTTGAGCCTGATAGCATTGTTTTAAGCGGGGGAATGGCAAAATTCATAAATTATGAGGTTTTAAACTCTAAAGTAAAAGAGAGGGTAATAATGCAGGCAACCCTCCTGCTTCCCGCAAAATACGAAAACTTTGCAGGCCTGCTGGGCGCTGCGTATCTTGCCGGTGAAAAATTTAATTTATAACTTTTTGGTTAGTGGTTTAAAACAAAGTGATGAAATTTTACAGTAAGCAGGCACCGTCATTGCGAGGCATAAAACCTTGCTGTTAAGCGGAAAATCAACATCCGAAGCAATCCATATAACTGCAATGTTTTTATGGATTGTTTCGTCGTTTCACTCCTCGCAATGACGGTTTTGGCTAATTAAGGAACAAACAAAAAGTTTTTACATCTGTTTTGTATTTTACGTCATCCCGGACCAGCTCGCCCTGCGAGCTGTGCCGAAGGATCTCAAGGTCTAAAACAATGAGATTCTTCGCCCGCCCCGCCTATGGCGGGAGGCGGCTCAGAATGACGAAATGAGTAAAAATTTTTTGTTACCTACTTA
>JANQEB010000299.1 GCA_028278605.1 Candidatus Gastranaerophilales bacterium | reverse complement strand
TTATACGGGGTTCCACAGATTGCCACGGGCTCACAAATTGTCATTGAGCCCTCGCAATGACAGTTTAAAGGTTATCAACACAGTTTTGGGAGACAAGGTAAATCACTATAACAGTTTTCATTTTTATTCCTGGTTTTCTTCCCGGATATAGAGTTTTGCAAGCAATTCAACAGGGCTGATAAGGGTTTTCTCTTCACCAAGCCCGGCAAGCCCCTGAGCAAGACCGATTTTGCAAGCAGAACAACTTGTGGCAACCATTTGTGCTTTTGTATCAAGGATATTTTGGGCTTTGTTACTGGAGATCCCCTGTGAAACTCCGGGCTTTAGCACACAGAAAGTGCCTGCTGCCCCGCAGCACCTGTCAGCCTCGTTCATTTCCCTGTAATCCACACCGGGGATTTTCTTGAGAACCTCGCGCGGCTCATCAATTACGTGCTGAAACCTCGCTAAATGGCATGGGTCGTGATAAGTAACGCTCTCTTCCAGCTCTATGCCTTCTGGAATATACAATTCAATCCGGTTTAAGAGCTTATTTATGTTAATCGCCTTTTTGTAGAGGTTTTGGGCTTTTTCTTTAAGTTCTCCTTCAAGAACTTCCGGGTAAAATTCCCACGCAGAACCGCAGGAAGCACAATCAGTAATCAGGTAATCAATATCATCAGGGATTAGGCTGACATTTCGCCTGGCAAGTTCTTTGAAAGTTTGAATATCACCGGCACTTCTTGAGGAAATCCCGCAACATGAGAGGCCTTTCGGAATCCGCGCTTTAACCCCGTTTTTCTCAAGTACCATGGTTACGGCATTTTTAGAACTTGTATTCACGTAACTGCCTATACATCCCGGAAAGTAAGCAGCTTTTATATTGCTTTGAGTTATAGGAGTAAGCTTCTGGTATTTTATGTTCTCTTTTAGCTGCCGGTTAAAAATTGAAATTATCTCGCCGGGCTTGCCTGAAAAACGGAATATTTTATCTGCTATATGGATAAGACCGGTTTTTTTATAGATATTTAGCCCTGACTTAAGCAATTTCAACCTTGTATTTGACTTAAAACACCATATAATAAACTTTTTTAAGAGGTTTATACCATGAAGTTTATTATGCTCAGCTCTTGCAGCGGTTATAATTTCCTCTACGGAAATTCCTGACGGGCAAAAGTCCAAACATGCCTTGCACCCAAGACACATATCAAGATATCTGGCGATTTTAGGCGAAAATTCAACTTTGCCTGTGAGAATCCCGTGTAAAAGCGTAAATTTCCCGCGGGAAACAACGGTTTCAAGTCCGGTTTCCAGGAAAATAGGACACACTGACTGGCAAAATCCGCATTTTGAACATTTATAGATATCTTCGGAGTAGTCTTTGAGGTTTTTCATTATTGATTTAGCGGTAGTTAACAGCTTTGAAACGCCGTTTTATTCCTTTATTAAAGCTGATTTCAGGGTAACCGAGCACAAAAGCGGTTGCCGGCTTTTCTCCCTTCAAGATGCCGTACTTGTCCCTTAAAGCCCGGTTTTGAGTCAGAAGCGGCGCAACCGACCCGATTATGCAGGTACCAAGCCCCAGGGTTTCCGCGGCTATCTGGGCATAGGTCGAGGCAATTACAGGATCTTCCTTATCAGTTATTTCTGTCCCGTAGAATATTATTACAGCCGGCGCATTATAAAAAAGCACGTCTCTACCCTGCTTACGGGCTTCAACAGTGAGTTTTCCAAGAGGAATAACAAATTCACTGAACATTTTATGGCTATTTAACCCTATAAAAGGCTTTGCAATATTTAATACAAGCGGGTTCATTGCTTTTATTGTTTTATCATACATATCAACAAGCTCTTCCGCGAATTCCTGGACTTTTTCAGCTCCATTTATCACCAGGACCTTTACCTCTGAAGGAGGGACTCCCATAGGTGCAGTAGAAGCCGCTGTAAGGATTTTTTCCATAACTTCATCCGAAACTTCCCGGGTTTTAAACTTCCTGATGCTTCTTCTTTTATGAAACAGAGTATTTACAGGGTCAAAACCAGGTAAACTGTCAGTTATTACAATAAGATCCTCGCCTGAAATTGCTTCTCCTTTAATTTCTATACATTCCTCAGGACATTTAATCATACAATGACCACACTGTAAGCAGCCAAAATAAGAATTATCAACTGCTTTAATCCTGTCATCAACAAATTCAAGATAGTCAGCAGGGCAAATTTCAACGCACTGCTGGCATTTTATGCATTTATCCCTGTCTACTATTGCCTCAACCGGTTTTTCTTTGTTAAACATATTTATATCCTCTCAAAAACCTTGTCAGGGTTTAGAATCCCATTTGGGTCAAATATATTTTTTATTGATTTCATAAGTTCTATGTTTCTCCGGCCAAGAGCTTTCAGCATAAACGGGGATTTGAAATAACCGATCCCATGCTCACCGGAAAGTGTACCACCAAGCTCAAGCGCAGATTCAAACAATTCAGCAGCCGCTTTCTCAAAGCGCCGGGCCTCGTCTTCATTGCGCAAGTCAAGTGAAAAGTTAGGATGTATGTTTCCATCCCCGATATGTCCCATAATACATACAGTTAAGCTGTATTTATCAGCAATTCGCCTTATTTCTCTTACCATATCAGGAATTTTATCGCGCGGGACAACTGCATCCTCGGTAAGGACATTTGGCCTGAGCCTTGCAACCGCACCAAACGCGGATCTTCTGGCAAACCATATTTCATCTGTTTCCTGCCTGTTTTGGGAAGCCCTGATGTTTTTAGCACCTAACTCACGGCAAATATTGATTATTTGCTCGGTCTGAACCTGCACAGATTCCTTAAAGCCATCGACTTCAAGGACCAGCACCGCGTCCATGTCAGTGGGAAGCCCGGTTTTATGGAATTTTTCTATGGTCTGCATTGTGTTTTTGTCCATAATATCAAGTGTTGAAGGAGTTATTTTAGCGGAAATTATACCTGTTACAGCATTTACAGCCTGGTCAATCTCCTTAAAGCATGCCAGCAAAACCTGTCGTTGCTCCGGGAGTGGGATTAAGCGCAAAGTAGCTTCGGTGATTATGCCCAGGGTACCCTCAGAACCAACCAGAAGCTGGGTAAGGTTATATCCCGTAACGTTTTTGACAGTTTTGCCGCCGGTTTTGACTATTGTCCCGTCAGCAAGCATAATTTCCAGGCCAAGCACGTAGTCCCTGGTTGTACCGTATTTAAACCCTCTTGGCCCCCCTGAAGACTGGGCTATGCTTCCGCCAACAGTAGAAACTTTGAGGCTTGCAGGGTCAGGCGGATAGAACAGGCCTTGTTTTTCCACTTCCTGCTGGAGTTTTTCGACCACAACACCCGGTTCAACCGTGCAAAGCAGGTTATTTTTATCTATGTCTAAAATCCTGTTTATTCTGGAGGTATGCAGCACTATTCCGCCTTTTAGCGGAATACATGCCCCTACAAGATTGGTGCCTGCACCTCTTGTTACCACTGGAATGCTGTTTTCATTTGCAATTTTTAGGATTTCACTGATTTGACCCTTGTTTTCCGGCAGGATTACAGCGTCAGGGAGGTAAAGTTCTTCGCCTATGGCAGTAGCGTCATAGGCATAGCAATACCTGTCTTCATAATCTGTCAGGACAAATTCAGGGCCTGCAATTGCCCTGAATTTGTCTATGACGCTATTTTGTAAGATCATTTTTTGTCCCTGCATCTGCTAATCCTGTTAATTAGGTTAAATAGTCTGGTATTCCGGGAATCTCTTTCTTAAATCTTCAAATGTTTCAGCATTTTGAGCAGCCAGTTTCTTTTTGGCCGGGTAAATTTCATAATGTTCCCTGAGCGCATTTTCGGTAATATTTAACATAATTACGTTTGCGCCTCTTTTCAGGGCTTTACCCCTGACATTGTTATCATTAAGTACATTAAACCCTGTTGTTGCGGGAATATGAGTCCTTTTTGTAATAATTCTTGTTATTGCAATTATTTTATAAATCAGGTCTTCAACGTCGTAACTGCCTACAGCCGGGGCAAAATACCCGCCGGCTTCCTCAAAACGCTTTTCCAGAGGGGTTTGAGGATGCGGAATATAAGGCCCTATGCCTATCATATCAATATCAAGCATCTTAAAAAATAGGATATCATTGGCTATACTTTCAAATGTCTGTCCCGGCAACCCTACCATAATTCCGCTGCCTGTATCAAAGCCCAGTGATTTAAGCTCTCTGAGACATTTTATCCTGTTTGAGTACTTCATGCCGGGATGAAGTGTCTTATAAAGTATGGGGTCGCTGGTTTCATGCTTTAATAAAAACCTGTCCGCACCGACCTCTTTGAACTTCCGGTACTCTTCTTCCGGCCTTTCCCCTATGCTAAGCGTAAGCTTTAGTTTTGTGTTATTTTTGATTACCCTTACTATGTCTTCAATCTTTTCAGCTGTGTAGTAAGGGTCTTCCCCTGATTGCAAAATCAGCGTCTTAAAGCCCATGGATTCTGCCTTAAGCGCATAGTCTATGATTTCAGCCGGCTCTATCCTGTATCTTTTAATTTTGGTGTTAGCGTGTCTTATCCCGCAGTAAAGGCAGTTTTGGACGCAATAGTTTGAAAACTCCAGAATAGCCCTGACATGCAGGATATTTCCCATATAACTTTGTTTGACTTTATCGGCATATTCAAACAGTTCATTAATTGTATCCTTATCCCTGGTTTTAAGGAGGGAAACAATTTCCTGCCTGGTATATTCGTCCTTTTTGATCGTTATTTTATCCATATCTTTTGTAATTTCTTGCTCTTACATTAAACATAATCTAAAAACATGTATCAAACAAACAAATATAATATTAATTTAACAATTTTTGCTTAATAAACTCGAATCTCTAATTAACTCGAGTCGCGAATTGCATGTATGCAACATTTGCCAAAACCCGCCCACAGCCACCCTAAAGGTGGAAAAGAGGCTCCGCCTCTTTTCGATT